>DATFKJ010000411.1:0-6394 GCA_035268705.1 Roseovarius sp.
CGGCGCTCCGTCCAGTCGAGCGGGCCGAGGCGCCCTTCGAAAATCGCCTGTGCCGTATCGCGGAAATCCTGCGCGGTGTAGGTATAGGTGCCGATGAAGGTGATTTCCTGCAAGGTCATGCGGCGGATGTCCAAACCGCCCGTGGCCTGTCCCAGACCGATATGGCCGATCACGCCACCGGGGCGGACAAGCGCCGAGGCCTGCGCGCGAGTGGCCTCAAAGCCCACCCCGTCGATCACGATGTCATAGCCGGTCTCGGGCACGTGATCGGGAGGCACTGCTGGCAGCCCACAGCGCAGTTCAAGAAATCGGCGGCGCGGGGTATTCGGCTCGACGATCAGCACATCATTCACCCCCTGCGCTTTCAGGCTGAGGGCCGCGCCAACCCCGATGGCCCCACCGCCCAGCACAAGCGCGCGCGCGGCCCCGCCCATCACCGCCAGCGACAGCCGCACCGTATGCCAGCCGCAAGCGATGGGTTCGGCCAAGGCCGCCTTGGACAGCGGCACATCGTCAGGCACCGGCACAAGGTTGCCCTCGGGCATGGCCACCAGTTCGGCAAAGGCCCCCTCGCGCGGCGGCATCGAGATGATCTGCCGCTCGGGGCAGAGGTTGTCCTGACCCGCACGGCACGCGCGGCAGGTGCCACACGTGACCAGCGGGTTGATCGTCACCCGTTGCCCATCGCGCGGCCCGCCGGTGATCACACCCGCCGCCTCGTGACCCAGGATCAAGGGGGCGGGGCGGCGCTCGTCATGGCCCAGATAGGCATGCATGTCCGACCCGCATATGCCGACGCTCTCCACCCGAATGAGGTGCTCTTCCTCGCCGGGCAAAGCATCAGGCACATCGCGATAGTCCAACGTCTCGGGTCCGGTGTAGACAAGCGCCTTCATTTCGCGGTGAACCCCCCATCCACCATCAGCACCTGCCCGGTGACGTAATCCGAGGCACGCGAACACAGGAACAGAATCGGGCCGTCAAGATCTTCGACCTCGCCGTTTCGTCCGATGCAGGTGGCCGCGGCATTGCGCGCGGCGCGCTCGGGGTCGTTGAAAACTGCGGCGGTCAGTTCGGTGCGGAAAAAACCGGGACCAATGGCATTGGCCGTGATGCCATGCGGCGACCACGCCTCGGCCATGGCGCGGGTCAGTTGCGCGATGCCGCCCTTGCTGGCCCCATAAGCGATACCACCGGGAAAGGCGCGGGTGCTTTGCAGCGAGGCGAAATTCACGATCCGGCCCCAGCCCTTGTCTTTCATCGCGGGCACCAATTTCTGGCTTAGGAAAAAAGGCATCGTGAGGTTGAGTTCCAGCGTGCTGTCCCAACCGCCTTCGGTCACATCATCGGCCACCTCCCGGGTATTCACCCCGGCGGCATGGATCACGATATCGGGCGCCCCGAAAGGTGCGCAGATATCAGTGACCAGATCGGTCAGCCCCTCACGATCACCAACATCGCGGACAACGGCGGCAGTCTCTCCGCCCGCCTCCTTGCGCCAATCCTCAAGCGCCTCGGCGCGGCGGGCGACGCCCACCACCTGCGCCCCCGCCTGCGCCAGAACCGTGGCCGCGCGACGCCCCAAGCCGCCACTGGCCCCGGTGACGCAGGCCACCTTGCCCGCAACATCGAAAAGCCCCGGCTCAGCCATTGGCGCTGAGGTCGAAGTTCTGGCCCGGGAAATACTTGCGCAACCGGATGTCAGCGGTGCGGGCATGGCCCTCCATCCCCTCAAGGCGCGAAATCCGCGCGGTGGCTTCGGCCACGGGTTTGCAGCCCTCCTTGGTGGCGCGCTGCCATGTGACGATCTTCATGTACTTGTGAACGCTCAGCCCCCCGGTATAGCGCGCCGCACCCGATGTCGGCAGAACGTGGTTCGTGCCGCTGGCCTTGTCCCCGAAGGCCACAGTGGTTTCCTCACCCAAGAAGAGCGAGCCATAACAACTGAGCCGGTCAAGCCACCAATCCAAGTCCTCGGCCTGCACTGTCAGGTGCTCGGGCGCGTAATCATCCGAGGTGGCGGCCATTTCCTCGCGGTTGGCACAGAGGATCACCTCGGCATAGTCGCGCCACGCGGCGCGGGCATTGTCGCGGTTCACGTCCGGCAATTCTTCGATCAGGTCAGGGACCAGTTCCATCACCCGCTCGGCCAAGGCGTGATCGTCGGTCACCAGCCAGACGGGCGAGTTGTAGCCATGCTCGGCCTGCCCCACCAGATCGGTGGCCACCACCTCCGCATCGGCGGTCTCATCCGCCAAAATCAAGCTGTCGGTCGGGCCGGCGATCATGTCGATGCCCACCCTGCCAAACAAGATCCGCTTGGCCTCTGCGACGAACTGGTTGCCGGGGCCGACAAGGATATTGGCAGGCGGCAGGCCAAACAGGCCAAAAGTCATGGCGGCCACACCCTGCACCCCACCCATGGCAAGGATCGTATCGGCGCCGCACAGATCGGCGGCATAGATGATGGCGGGGTTGATCCCCACGCCGGGGCGCGGCGGCGAACAGGCCACGATATGCTCGCATCCGGCCACCTTGGCGGTGGTCACGGTCATGATGGCGCTGGCGATATGGCTGTACCGCCCGCCCGGTACGTAACAGCCCGCGCCCTTGACGGGGATGCTTTTCTGCCCCGTGACCAGACCCGGCACCACCTCGACCTCGATATTGCGCAGGGTCTCTTTCTGCGCTTGGGCGAAGCGGCGCACATTGTCATGGGCGAATTGAATGTCATCCCGCAATTTTTGCGGGACCAATGCCTTGGCCGCCTCGATCTCTTCTCGGGTCAGGATCACGTTGCCCTCGTACTGGTCGAACTTGGCGGCATACTCCAACGCCTTCGCATCGCCGCCCGTCTCGATATCATCGAGTATCCCCTGCACGGTCTCATGCACATCCGACGCTCCGGATTGCGAGGTCAGCGTCGCTTTCTTGAGGTATTCGCGTGTCATAGGCTGGCTCCTTTGGTGCAGGACGGCGGGGGCGTGGCTTTGGATTCACCTCGAATGTAAGCGCTTACAATATTGCATGCAAGCGCTTACATCCTATAGTGACCCCTTCATCACTCTCCCCTCCACCGGCAATTGGACCCATGACGCGTCACCCTGATCAAAGTGGTAAAACAGTTCCGACATTGGCCGACGTGGCCCAACGCGCGGGGGTCTCCACGGCAACGGTCTCGCGCTGCCTGAACGCCCCGGACCAAGTGGTCGAGAACACCCGCAAACGCGTGATGCAAGCGGTGCAGGAACTCGGCTATTCCCCGAATTTCGGCGCCCGCGCGCTGGCCGCCAAACGCACCAACACCGTGGGCGCGGTGATCCCCACGATGGACAACGCGATCTTCGCCCGCGGCCTTCAGGCCTTTCAGGAGGAACTGGGCCGCAGCGGCATCACCCTTTTGGTCGCCTCGTCTGCCTACCGCCCCGATCTGGAGGCCGAACAAATCCGCGCGCTCGTGGCGCGCGGGGCCGATGCGCTGCTGCTTATCGGCCACGACCGCGATCCCGGGGTCTATCGGTTCCTCGAAGCGCGCGGCGTGCCTGTCCTGATCACTTGGGCCTTCGACGCCAACGCCGAAAAACCCTCCATCGGCTTCGACAACCGCCGCGCCATGTCCGCCCTCGCGGCCGAAGTCATCGCCCAAGGCCACAACCGCCTCGCCGCGATCACCGCGGAACAGGCCTGCAATGACCGGGCGCGCGAACGGATGAACGGCGTGCGCGAGGCGATGCACAAAGCGGGGTTACGGGCAGAGAGCCTGCACCTTGTCGAAACCACCTATTCGGTGGAACACGGGGCCAAGGCCATGGCCCGCCTCATGGCTATCACGCCCCGGCCAACAGCCGTGATCTGCGGCAACGACGTGCTTGCCGTCGGGGCGTTGCAAGAGGCGCAGAAGATGGGTCTCAAGGTGCCGGGCGATGTCTCGATCACCGGGTTCGACGACATCGAACTGGCCCGTGTCGTCACCCCGCAGCTGACAACCGTCCATGTGCCTCACCGTCACATGGGGCGCGAGGCCGCAAGGCATCTGGTGCAAATGATCGGCGGCACGCCCTTCACACAAGGCGTGGAGTTGAAAACCGAGGTCCACCTGCGCGGCACGCTTGGGCCACCGCCCGCACGCTAAGCCCACTGAAAAAACCGCAACACTTCGGCGCCCACTTGGCGGGCATGGGTCATAGGGGCCATATGGCCGGCACCGGCAATGATCGTCCGTTCGGCGCGCGGCAGACGCTTGGCCAGCCCTTCGTTGATCGCCGGGACGATATCCGGCGACTGGTTCCCCTCCATCAGCAAAACCGGCTGCGTCACACCGGCCAGAACACCGGGCTGCAACATGCCGCCCACGTCCTCATAAAGCGCAGGTTGGCCCGCCGCGATCAGGTACATCTGATCGGCCATCGCGGCGCGATGCGCCCGCGGTATGTCCTGCCACGCCGTGCCATCCCCCCAAAGAGCCGTAAACGCCTCGGCCGCGGCCATATCGTCACCGGCCTCAACGGCGCGGGCATAACCGCCCATCGCCGCATCGAACCGCGCCTTGGCCGTCGGATCATCCGCGAAGGCCACCGCAAAGAACACCGGCTCGATCAGGATGAGCGACCGGACCAGTTCGGGCCGCGTCACCGCCAGCCGCAAGGCCACCGTCGCCCCGAAGGAATGGCCGATCAGATCACGCGCGCCGCCCTCGCAGAAGGTCGCGGCAATCTTCGCCGTCTCTTCCTGTATCTCGCCCTCGCCCTGCCACGGCGCACTGCGCCCGTGACCCGGCATGTCAAAGGCCGTCAGGGTCAGCGCCCCCGAGACATGCCGCGCGATTCCCCCCCAACTGCCCGAATGCGACAGCGAACAATGAATGGCCACCGCCTCGCGCGGGCCCTGCCCGAATGTCGTCCAATGCGTGTCATACCCCGCGCGGGCCGCCCTCGGCATCGCTCAAAGATTGCCTTGCAAATGCAGGTCCAGATCGTCCAGACGGTCCTGCCCCCAAAAGCTTTGGCCACTATCCACCACGTAGAACGGCGCGCCGAATACATTGGCCGCTACTGCATCCTCAAGATTGGCGGCATAGGTCTCGGCCCCGGACAAAAGCCCGCTATCGGCAAGCCCCGGATCGAAGCCCGCCTTTTCCAAACAGTCCTTGATCACCGCATCCTCGGCAATGTCCCGCTCCTCGGCCCAACACGCCCGCAGAACCCCATGCACCAAAGCACCAAGGTCACCCCCGCCGGCATTCTGCGCCGCGATGATGGCATAGGACGACGGTGCGGCATTGGTCGGCCAATGCGCCGGTTGCAGGTTGAGCGGCATATTCAGCTTCTTGGCCTGACGCGGCAATTCCTGTGCGCGATAGGCCATCCGCGCAGGGTGCCGATCCTTCGGCGCCACACCGCCAGTGCGCGCGAAAAGCTGCACGATGTCGAGGGGCTTGTAGGTCACACCCGCCCCATGCCGCGCCGCGATCTCCTCCAACCGCACGCCAGCCAAATAGGCATAAGGCGACAGCGTTGAAAAATAATACTCAATATGCGCCATTTTCGCGCCCTCCCCCATTGCACAGCTTTGCCCGACGCTACGCCCATGCTAAGCGAAGTTCAACGTTACGAATCTGTCATACCAGACCAGCCAGGGACCGCTGCCATGCCCACCACCCCCGAACCCAAACTTATCACCGGCAATGCCAACAAACCGTTGGCGCAGGCCATCGCGCGGCGCATGTCCATGCACCGTGGCGTCAACGTGGGACTGGTCGACGCCCGTGTCGAACGCTTCAACGATCAGGAAATCTTCGTCGAGGTGTTCGAGAACGTCCGTGGCGAGGATATGTTCATCATCCAACCCACCTCGAACCCCGCCAACGACAACCTGATGGAATTGCTCATCATGGCCGATGCGCTGCGCCGGTCCTCGGCCAAGCGGATCACCGCCGTGATCCCCTATTTCGGCTACGCCCGGCAAGATCGCCGTTCCAAGGCCCGCACGCCGATTTCCGCAAAGCTCGTGTCCAACATGATCGTGGAGGCAGGTATCGAACGGGTTCTGACGATGGACCTTCACGCCACCCAGATTCAGGGATTCTTCGATATTCCCGTCGATAACCTCTATGCGGCGCCGGTTTTCGCGCTGGATATCATGACCCAGTTCAAAGGCAGCATGGAAGACGTCATGGTGGTCTCGCCCGACGTGGGCGGCGTGTCCCGCGCCCGCGAACTGGCCAAGCGGATCGAAGCCCCCCTGTCGATCGTCGACAAACGCCGCGAGAAAGCGGGGGAAATAGCCGAGATGACCGTGATCGGGGATGTCACGGGCAAGAAATGCATCATCGTCGACGACATCTGCGACACCGCCGGCACGCTGTGCAAGGCGGCGCAGGTGTTGCTCGATAACG
>DATFKJ010000412.1:0-3312 GCA_035268705.1 Roseovarius sp.
CGCTCCCCACCGGCGATGCCCAAGGCAAGCTTTGCTTCGAAACCCTCAACTACGTCCCCATCGACCGCCGCCTGATCCTCCCCGAGATGCTCAGCGAAGGCGAACGCGACTGGCTCAACGCCTACCACGCCGCCTGCCGCGACAAAATCGGTCCTCGGATCACCGGTCCGGCTCGTCTATGGTTGGACCAAGCGACCAAGCCGCTGTGACACACGGGTGTAACAATTCCCCGGCACAGCAAGGCGCAACACCCGAAATGACGCAAAAGGAAACAGCATGACCGATATCACCATCCGGAAGGCAGAAGGCACTTGGGTTGTCCGCGCAGGCGGCGCGGTTCTGGCTGAAAGCAAAAACGCGCTGGAACTCAGCGAAACCGGCTACCCCGATGTCATCTACTTCCCGCAAGAGGATATCGCCATGGCTTTTCTCGACGAAAGCGACCACCGCACCACCTGCCCCCACAAGGGAGAGGCGCGCTATTACTCCATCGTCACCAAAAGCCAGACCTTGGAAAACGCCGCCTGGAGCTATGAAAGCCCTAAAGACGAGGTCGCCCGCATCAAGGACCACCTGGCGTTCTACCCGGGCGATTTTTTGGCGGTCGAGCGGGTCTGATCCCGTAGGGTGCGCAGTCCCTGCGCACCTTCGCATCTGGCCGCGCGGGACATGCGGCTATGCTGCTTTACGCAGGCAGCAGGCTTTGCAAAGCAGCTATCTCAACATCCCGTAGGGTGCGCATTCACTGCGCACCTTTGCGCTATGCGACACAGGGGGAATGTCGGCTCCGCGCAGAGTGGGGTTTGCAAAGTATGGTCCGTTTCTCGACAGCGGACCTTCGTACCAAGCGCAACGCATGCGGGCAGTTAGCCCATTTTCTGGCTGCCGCACATTGCGCGAACGAAAGCAAATCCAAACGCCGGCAAAACGAGTTTTTCTCAAAATCAGGAAACTGAACGACGCGTTGAAAGCTATATACAAGCCAATTTGGGCCATCGAATCGAGTGATCCTGACCTTCGTCACCGACAACACCGGACGGGTTAAAGCGTTTCGCGAAACGCAGTGCTCCGCTCAATCGTTGCACGCGTTCCGCCTTTCGCTGCTGCCTCAGGTTAAAGGCCGAACGCTTTGATCTTGCGACGGCTCGGTTCTGATTGGCAGATCGTGGTCCTCCGCGAACTGTCCGATCGCATTCCTGAAGTGCTTGCGAAAGGAAACCGACTGCTCGGAGCGCTGCTCGGCACTGGGTACGGCAAAACAATACTGAATGCTTAATTTCGGTTCAAAAGGGCGGAAATGAACACCGGCATGAGCCCACAAGGGCGCGGCAAACGGTTCGGCAAGGCTTGTCGCCAAACCATTTGCGATCATCGCATAGCGGGTTGACGAGGTATGGCACCAAATCCGACGATTTTCCAGCGACTCAAGAGCTGTTCGCAGGTCATCGGATTCCTGTATATCCATCACTCGGTCCGCCATCTGGCCGATCAGGCGCTCGCCTCTCAAGTCTCTAGCATAGACACGATCCTTGTCCATCAGGGGATGATCTTGCGGCGCCGCGAACACATAGTCGGCCTCCGCCAGCCACTCGATGTTTATTCCATCCATCCCCGGAATGTTGAAGGTTATAGCCAGATCGCTACGGCCCTCTTCCAATGCGATCAGGGCCGAGGAATATGTCGCTGTATCTATTTCGACAACGGTATTCGGGTTCGTTTTCTGAAAGCTCTTGAGGGCAATCGGCAAGACTGTCGTCGAAATTGTCGGAAGGCACGAAACTCGCAAACGTTGACCGAAACCCAGACGGATCTCCTCAGCCACCCGGTCCAGCGCTTCAATCTCCGAAATACTACGTTCGACTTCCTTGAAAAAACTAAGCCCTTCGGATGTCGGCTTGAGCCCACGGCCAGAGCGCACGAACAACTTGAAACCCACGCCGCGCTCCAGCTCGGATATCATACGACTGACTCCGGATTGTGTGAGGCCCATCGCTTCTGCGGTCGCGACGATTGCCCCCAAACGCACCACATGGACGAAAGCCTGTAATTGCCGAAAGGTCATGCCGGTTCCTCATATGAGCTTTTCTCATCAAAGATGAGAATTTGTGCTGATGTGTCAACTCTCGAAGTGTGCAAACCTACAGGTGATTAATTTCGACAATACAGGAGCGCAGTATGACTGCTTCAAAAAGGAATCATAGTCACTTTGGGCCGAGCCGATATGGCCGTCGAGGATTTCTCAAGGCCAGTGCCGCGCTTGGCGCGGCGGGGGTTATCGGTTCGACGATGGGGCTGCCATCTGCCCGAGCCGCCACGCCAAAACACGGCGGCACACTGCGTCAGGCCCTACGCGGCGGGGCAACCACCGATACGCTGATTGGCGGCACTTTACAGGCCGCGCATCCAATCAACGTAAGCTGGCAGTTGCGCAATAACCTGACCGAAATAGACGCGAATGGAAATGTTGTCGGTGAATTGGCGGAGGCTTGGGAAGCGTCTCCCGATGGCAGGATATGGGCATTCGACCTTCGCAAAGGGGTTGAGTTCCACAACGGAAAGTCTCTGGAGGCCGCGGACGTCATTCATTCCCTGAACCTGCATCGGGGCGAGGACAGCGGATCAGCGGTTTCCGGCATTATGAACGCCATCACTGACATCAAGGCCGATGGCAAACACAAGGTCATCGTGGAACTGGCAAGCCCCAATGCGGACTTTGCCTTCCTGATGTCCGATTACCATCTCATCATCGGCCCCGAGGGGACAACCGGCGAACAATGGGACAAGGGCGTCGGGACTGGCCCATTCATTCTTGAACAATGGGAACCGGGGGTACGCGCGCTCACGAAAAGAAATCCGAACTACTTCAAGGAAGGTTTGCCGTATTTCGATGCAGTCGAAACGCTGAACGTCCCCGATGTGGCGGCCAGAACCAGCGCTCTGCAAACAGGTGAAGTAGATGTCATCGAGGACCCCGATTTGAAGACGTTGCATTTGCTGGAGCGTTTGCCGAGCATTAACGTGATTGAAATCGGCGGGACGCGCCATTTCCCCTATCCAATGCTGATGACAATGCCGCCATTCGACAACAAGGATGTCCAAATGGCTCTGAAGTTGTCCATCAATCGAGACGAATGGGTTGAGAAAATTCTACAGGGGCGTGGATACGTCGGCAACGACCACCCGGTTGGTCGCAATCAACTCTATTTTGCCGAGGAACTTGAACAACGTACCTATGATCCGGACAAGGCACGTTTTCATCTGAAGAAAGCAGGATATGAAGATAACCTGAGTGTTCCCCTGTTTGCCTCCGAC
>DATFKJ010000413.1:0-10499 GCA_035268705.1 Roseovarius sp.
GCCCTTTCGCGCCCGTTTGAACCGGAGCCTAGCGCCGAGATGCCCGGACGCAAGGGGTTATGAAAGGCGTGCCACGGTTACAACGTCGCTCAGTCCATATCCATTGAAGCGGGTCGTCAGGCTTCGGGTATAGGCGCCCATGCCGGCAAAAAGCACATAGTCACCTTCCGCCACATTGCCCGGAAGAGGCAGCGGGTCGGGCAACCGATCAATACTGTCACAGGTCGGGCCGAAGATGACACGCTCCATGCAAGCACCGTCACGCACACCACCATCAGGCGCAAGCACTCTGACACGATCAGGCGCACCAATATCGCGCACTTCGGTCAACCCGCCATAGACCCCGTCATTCAGAAAGAGCGCGCCACCATCCCGCACGGCTTTCACTTTTGTGGCCAGGGTAAAGGCATCCGCCACCATGGCGCGCCCCGGCTCACAAACCAGATCCGGCGCGTCAGCCCCAAAACAGCGGTCCACCTCTGCCCGTATATGCGCGAAAATCGCCTCAAGGTCGGGTGCATCGCCATTCCGGTGGGCGGCGAATCCACCACCCACGTTCAGCCGAGCCAAACGAACACCAGCCATTTGCGCCACTTGCGCCGCCTCGACGATATAGGCCCCCCAAGCTGCCGGATCATCGCATTGCGTGCCTGGGTGGAACGTCAACGCAGGCGTGAAACCGCCTTCATCAACCTTGCGCAAGAGGTCCGCCGCCGCCGCAGGCCCGACACCGAATTTCTCACCGAAATCATATGCCGCCCCCGCAACAGGAAGGGCCAGCCGCACCGCGACTTCGGTGCCAGACGGTACCGAGGCCAGCTTTTCCAACTCGCCTGCGCAGTCCACCGAATATGACGCCACCCCAAGCCGGGCGGCGACGGCCACCTCCTCGGGAGACCGGACAGGATTGTTGTAATGCAGAACAGCATCGGGGCAGATGGCACGCACCGCATACATCTCCCGCGGACTGGCCACGTCAAAGACGCGCACCCCCGCCGCCACCAGATTGCCCAGCACTTCCTCTCCAGGGTTGGCCTTTACGGCGTAGGTGACCAATCCATCGAAGCCAGACAAAAATCGCCGCGCCGTCGCCTGAAGAATAGCCGGGCAAAAATAGAGCGTTGGCTCGTCAGGGGCATGGCATATCAAGTGCGCCTTCGGATCGGGCCAGTTCGGAATATCTCTCATGGTTTCTACCGCCTCACCTGCTGTTTTCTTGACTTTGCAAGGAATTGGCGTCGATTCCGCGCGACTTATCGGCTAATATGTATGAAACTTTTGTCAGATTAACGGGCAAATAATGCAAATCGACGAAACTGATCATGAGCTTTTGTCGCTTTTGGCCGACAATGCCCGCACGCCCGTTGCAACTTTGGCACGTCGCTTGGGCCTGGCGCGGACCACTGTACAGGCGCGGTTGGATCGTCTGGAACATTCAGGCGTCATCGCTGGCTATACCCTGCGCTTGTCCGAGTCGCTGCGCGCACCACTCCGTGCGACCGCCCTCGTCAGCATAGAACCCCGCAGCGCCCCGGCGGTTCTTTCACGCCTCAAGTCGCTTCCCAGCGTTCGCACCGTCCACACGACCTCCGGGCGCTTCGATTTGATCGTGGGGCTGGAGGCGGACACGACCGAGGCACTTGATGACACCTTGGACCGCATCGGCGAGACGCGAGGCGTCAAAGGCTCCGAAAGCCTGATACATCTCTCGACCAAACTGGACAGGCGAAACTGACCCTTGAGAGGCAGCGGATGGTCGTATGTTCGGGGGATCTTGGTGGAGCCTAGGGGGATCGAACCCCTGACCTCTTGCATGCCATGCAAGCGCTCTCCCAGCTGAGCTAAGGCCCCAAACCGTTGGCCCCGCGGGGCCGATGTTCGCCGCTATCTAGGCAAAGCCGCGGGCGGGATCAAGTGGAAAATCCCGCCGCGCGACAGAGAATCGAAATCAGCTTTCGTTGTCCTCGGTCGACACGTCTGCGATGTCATCCAGAGACACGTTATCGTCGTCATCATCTTCCAGAACATCATCACCCAGATCGACGTCGACGTCGTCATCATCCAGAACCTCTGTATCGGTTCCGGCGTCCGACTCTTTCACCTTCTTGGTCTCGGCATCCTCGGCGTCAGCCTTGATGGACCGGCTCTTGCCGGTTTCAAGCTCAACGATCTCACCCGTGTAGGGGCTGACGATCGGGTCCTTGTTCAGGTCATAAAACCGTTTTCCGGTGGTCGGGCAAACGCGCTTTACGCCCCATTCTTCCTTGGGCATGGGTAATCCCTTTCAACTCTTTCGATCTTGTCGACGGTCCGCGCCACCTGCCATAACGGAACCCGTGTGTCAAAGCCTTTAACAACGCATGGGGGCCACCTATGGGTCAGTATGTCCTGCCGGGCGATCCGCCAATTGATCTGACTCTGCGCCGATCAGGCCGGGCGCGGCGTATTTCGCTGCGTGTTTCAGGGCTTGATGGTAAAGTCACGCTGACTTTGCCCCCCGGGGTGCCTGAACGCGATGCGCTGGAATTTGCCGCTGACAAACAGGCATGGCTGCGCCGCCAATTGGATAAGCGACCTGACCATCAGGTCATCGAATTGGGTCACGAAATCCCCTTCGAGGGAATCTTGCACCGAATCGCTCCGGGTACGGGCCGCCGTATCACGGTGCAAGACGGCATTCTGCACATTCCGGGTGCCGCGGATACGCTCGCCCCAAGGCTGCAAGCGTGGCTCAAGGCGCAGGCCCGCGACAGGCTCGCTGCCGCCTCGGATCACTATGCCGCCAAGCTGGGCCGGCCATATACGCGCCTCACCCTGCGCGACACGCGCTCGCGTTGGGGGTCTTGTTCGTCCAATGGTGGATTGATGTATTCCTGGAGGCTGATCATGGCGCCCGCCCCGGTGCTTGATTACGTGGCCGCACATGAGGTGGCCCATCTGGCCGAGATGAACCATTCCCCGGCCTTCTGGGCCACCGTCGAGCGGTTGTCGCCCGATTTCCAGCCACACCGCCGCTGGCTGCGCGAGCATGGGGCCAGCCTGCACCGCTACCGCTTTGGCGATTGACCGGCACCGCATTTGTGATCACACTTGACTCATGCTGCTGAATCCACGCCCCGATCCGGCCCCGTCGGCCCATGACCGCGTCTATCGTGGATTGCGCAGCCGTATCATGCATGGCCAAATCGCACCGGGTCAGCCCCTCACTCTTCGCGGCATAGGGGCCGAGTTCGAGGTCTCGATGACCCCCGCCCGCGAAGCCGTGCGCCGGCTTTCGGCCGAAGGCGCGCTGACCATCTCAAGCTCCGGGCGTGTCACAACACCGGAGCTCAGTAACGACCGGATCGAAGAACTGGCCGCCCTGCGCGCGCTGATCGAGGTGGAACTGGCCAGTCGCGCCCTGCCACGTGCGCACATCGCGCTGATCGACCGGCTGCAAACCATCAATAGTCGTATCGCCGAGGATATCGCGCGCCAAGATGCCGTCGCCTATATCCGGCGCAATCTGGAATTCCACCGCACGCTTTACCTGCGCGCGCAGGCCCCGGCGATGCTGGCCATGGCCGAAACCGTCTGGCTACAACTTGGCCCCACCATGCGGGCGCTTTATGGTCGCCTGCGCCGAAAGGAACCGCCACAATATCACCGCCTGATCATCGCCGCCCTGAAGGCCGGGGATGAACCCGGTCTTCGCATTGCCGTGCGCTCGGACGTGACCCAAGGCCTGCGCATGCTGGCGGGGTAAGCCATGGATCTGCCCATTCTGTTCATCTCGCTTGGCGCGCTCTTCCTCACCGGGCTTCTGGCGGATGAACTGGGCCACCGGACACGCCTGCCACGGGTGACGATCCTTCTGGCCTGCGGCATTGCCGTTGGGCCATCGGGCCTTGATGTGATCCCGCCCGATGCACAGGCATTGTACGACTTCCTGTCAGTCACGGCGCTGACCATGGTCGCCTTTCTGCTGGGCAGTTCCCTGACACTGGAGGCCCTGCGCACTCATGGGAAGGAAATCGTGACGATCTCGGCCCTGATCGTCGTGGTGACCATGGCGCTGGTCACGGGTGGTTTGTGGCTGCTGGGCTTGCCATTGCCGCTTGCAGTCCTGCTGGGGGCCATCGCCACGGCAACCGATCCGGCGGCGACCCATGACGCCATCCGTCAGGCGGGCAAAACCGGCCCTTTCCCCGACATCCTCAAGGGCATCGTCGCCATTGACGATGCTTGGGGCCTAATCGCCTTTTCCATGGCGATCGTGGTGGCCATCTCTCTGGGTGGTGAACTGCACCTTGGTCATTTCGGGACCGCCGCGTGGGAAGTGGGCGGGGCCTTGGCAATTGGCACAATGATAGGCCTGCCCGCCGCCTTCCTCACCGGGCGGCTACGTGACGGTGAACCGATGCAAACCGAGGCGCTTGGCGTGGTCTTCCTGACCGCAGGGCTTGCCATCTGGGCCGAGGTCTCTTTCCTGCTGGCAGGGATGACGGCGGGGGCCTTGGTCGCCAACCTCGCCCGCCATCACGAAACCGCCTTTCATGAAATCGAGCATATCCAGTGGCCCTTCATGATCCTGTTTTTCCTGCTGGCCGGGGCCTCGCTTGACCTTGCGCAATTGAATGGTGTCGGGCTTGCCCTTCTGGGCTATGTCATCCTCCGCATCCTTGGCCGGGCCTTGGGCGGCTGGATCGGTGGCAAGACAGCCGGCACGCCACCCAACTATCGGCTTTGGTACGGTATGGCCCTTTTGCCGCAAGCGGGCGTGGCCGTTGGCATGGCGCTCGTCGCCGCACAGGAATTTCCGGACTACGCCGATCTGCTGCTTGGCCTGACGATCGCGACCACCGTGATATTTGAACTCATCGGCCCGGTCTCTACCCTTTGGGCCATCAACCGGGTGCAGCGTACGGACAACTGACCCCATCAGCGCACCGAATAACCCCCATGCCAAATTGTCATCATCACTGGGCAAAAAGCGATTTCCCCCAAGGCTCAGCCTCATAATATACCAGCCATGACACTTGACCTTCTCGCCGCCATCTTCGGCTTCGCCCTCGTGACCGCCGGAACGCCCGGACCGAACAACCTGATGCTCATGGCCTCAGGCGCGAACTTCGGGTTTCGCCGGACCGTGCCGCATATGCTGGGCATTGGGCTTGGCTTTCCCACCATGGTCTTCCTGGTGGGTGTGGGGGTGATGCAGGTCTTTGACCTCTGGCCGCTCAGCTACACGATTCTCAAGGTGCTGAGCGTGGGCTATCTGCTGTACCTCGCATGGAAAATCGCCAATGCCGCCCCGCCGAAGGCGACCGAGGCCACGGGTCGCCCGCTGACCTTCCTGCAAGCCGCCGCCTTCCAATGGGTCAACCCCAAGGCATGGTCCATGGCGCTTTCGGCGGTCACGCTTTATGCCGCCAGCCGTGACATCCCGGCGGTGCTTTGGGTGGCGGGAACCTATGTCGCGGCCTCGGTACTCACAACGACAAGCTGGACCGTACTGGGCCAACAGCTTCGCCGCCTGCTCAAACGTCCCGGCACCCTGCAAAAATTCAACATTGCAATGGCCGCGCTTCTGGTCGCCACCCTGATCCCCGTGCTATGGCCCGGCAACGGGTGACACTCACTTGTCACAGCACCTGAAGGGACATAACGATGCGCGCTTTTCTCGTCACGCTCTGGGCGGCCTTGACTCTATGCACCACGGCCCAAGCCCAAACCGCCGATCCCCTCACCTGCGACGGTACTGATATCGGCCAGTGCGAGGCGATTGCTACCTATTACACCAATGCCATTCCACCGTTTCCCAAGAATCCCGAGCGCGCCGGCCGCATTCTTGCCACCGCGTTGTCCGAGGGCAAATCCAACTGCCGCGCGGGCGACTTTGCCAAGTGCTACAAATGGGTCAATCTGGTGCAACGTCAGGCGCAGGATGACCAAAGCCTGATGCCCGAACAGGCGATCATCCTGCTTCTGCAAACCACCGCCAAGGCCTGCGCCGAGGGCAATCCCGATGGTTGCTACTGGCAGGCGCAGGGCCTCAAAAGCATGGGCAGCGCCCGCCCCGAAAAGCCCACGCATCAAGACCTGATGACAAAGGCCAAGTCACTTGCCCAAGCCGAGGCCGAAACCCTGCGCCCTATTTGCGCAGAAGGGGATGCCTTGGCCTGCGGGCGGCTGGGGGTTTTGATCGACGACTACGACCTGCCCGAGGTCACGCCCTTCGAACATCTGGATTTCCTGACCCAAGGCTGCGTGGCCGGGTCCGACGATGCCTGTTCCTTTCTTGGCTTCGCAGTCACAGGCCTTGCGCAAACCGACCCCTCCAAACCCGTCGAAGCCCCGATCAAGGCCGGAACCATCGCCAATCTGCAAAGCCTGTGTGACGCAGGCAACGGCCAGATTTGCACGCTTCTGGCCACGCGCATTCTGAAACACAAAGACGTGAACGCCTTCCTCACCATCGTCGAAAAAGCCTGCAACGCAGGCGACGCCATCGGCTGTTCGGCTTACGGGATGACGCAACTTGGCGAATATCGCGAAACCCCGAACCCCGAGACCCTGACCAAGGCCACCGAGGCCCTGACCAAAGCCTGCAAGGCTAATGCCCTGCTGGCCTGTCACGCGCTTGAGCATATCAGCCAAGAATGACCCTGACCCTGATCCACACCGCCAAGGTCCACGAGGCCACATTCGACGCCCTGCGCGACCGCCTGTCGCCCGGGGCCGATTTGGTCCATATGACCCGCCCTGATTGGCTGACCCGTACCCGCGCGGGCGATGACAGCGTGTCTCAGGAACTGGCCCAAGCCATCGCCGAAGCGCCCGGTATAACCATCTGCACCTGCACCACTCTGGGCGAGACGGCCGAAGCGCTTGGTGCCCTGCGCATCGACTGGCCGATGATGCAGGCGGCGGCCAAAACCGACGGGGCGATTATGTTGGCCTATGCTCTGGACAGCACCTATGAACCAAGCCTCGCCCTGCTTGACCGCGCGCTTGAGGCCACAGGCACACGCCACAAGGTCCACCCCTTGCCCCTGACGCAATACTGGCCGCTTTTCGAGGCGGGCGAGACCGAGGCCTTCACGTCCGTCGTCGCGGGCGAAATCCGCCAAGCTGCCATGACCCTGCCCAAGCTGTCCTGCGTGGTGCTGGCCCAAGCCTCGATGGCCCCTGCGGCCGAACGGCTTGTCGATATGCGCGTGCCTGTCTTCGCCTCGCCCGAAATGGCGCTTAGGGCAGCATTGGAAATATGACTCCCTGACTCTTGATTTAGATCAAGTAAAACATTCCGAATCTCGCATGTAATGCCTGCAACACAACAATGCAGGCTAAATCATGCGCAATTCCATCAAGACCCTCGCCCTGATCCTTGCGATTGCCACCGGGCTTGGCGCCCATCAAGCACATGCCAGTGGCACGGGCGAACTGTCCAAACCTGTCATCCGCCTGACCAAGGTGATCGCCCAAAACGCGGATGCGCTTGAACTCACCGCAGACCAACGCACCGACCTCAAGGCATGGCTGGAAAGCAAGCCGGCACAACGCCAAGCGCTTGAGGCCGATGCCCGTGGCAAACGTGCCCAACTGCGCGCCGCGATCATCGACAACGCCCCGCGCGCCGACCGACAAGCCTTGGCACAAGACATCGGCGTGCTTGAAACCCGTCTGGTGATGATGCGCTCGGATTGTGTCGACCACTGGCGCGCCACCTTGAGCCAAGAGCAATTTGCAAAGGCCATGGATTTCGCCGGATACTAAAGCGTTGCGCGAAAATCTGTAATTCAGGTTTTTTGCGAAACGCTTTAGAAACCAAAAAGATTAATATTGCGTTTCCTTCCAACTTGCAGCCCCGCGCACAGCGTCGGGGCTGTCTTTTTATCTGACCGATTGCAAATCGTGCCCTACAAGGCCATATATCGCAGCGTTGAACCGGGAGCGTACGATGACCAATTACCTCGACTTCGAAAAACCTCTGGCCGAAATCGAAGGCAAGGCCGAGGAGCTGCGCGCTCTGGCCCGCTCCAGTGAGGACAAGATGGATGTCGAGGAAGAGGCCGGCGCGCTGGACCGCAAGGCCGAGGCGATGCTGCAAGACCTCTACAAGTCACTGACTCCGTGGCGCAAATGCCAAGTCGCCCGCCACCCCGAACGCCCGCATTGCCGCGATTACATCGAGGCGCTTTTTACCGAATACACCCCGCTGGCCGGTGACCGGAACTTTGCCGACGATCACGCCGTCATGGGTGGGTTGGCGCGCTTCAACGATACCCCGGTGATGGTCATCGGCCACGAAAAGGGCAATGACACCAAATCGCGGATTGAGCGAAACTTTGGCATGGCCCGCCCCGAAGGCTACCGCAAGGCGATCCGCCTGATGGAAATGGCCGACAACTTCGGCCTGCCGGTGATCACCCTTGTCGACACCCCCGGCGCCTACCCCGGCAAAGGCGCCGAGGAACGCGGCCAATCCGAGGCCATCGCCCGCTCAACCGAGAAATGCCTGCAAATCGGCGTACCGCTGATTTCCGTCGTCATCGGCGAGGGCGGCTCTGGCGGGGCCGTGGCATTTGCCACCGCCAACCGCGTGGCGATGCTGGAACACTCCGTCTACTCGGTGATCTCGCCCGAGGGCTGCGCCTCGATCCTGTGGAAAGACGCCGAAAAGATGCGCGAAGCCGCTGAGGCCCTGCGCCTCACGGCGCAAGACCTTCTGAAGCTGGGCGTGGCCGACAAGGTGATCACCGAACCGCTGGGCGGGGCACATCGCAATGCCGAGGCGGCGATTGAATCGGTCGGCGAGGCCATCAAATCGCTGCTGGCCGAACTTGACGGCAAAAGCCCCGAGAAACTCATCAAGGACCGACGCCAGAAATTCCTTGATCTGGGCAACACGGGCCTTGCGGCCTAATTCACGCGAAAATGCCCCATTGGCGCCATCGGCTTGGCAAAAAAGCTCGTCATTTTGAGTCCTGTCGTGCCATGCTATGCCATGAGCGGACGATCATTTGTCAGGGGTAAAACACCGTGTTCATGTTAAAAAAAAGTCCCACGCCACGAACAGAAAGAGGCACCGCATGAGCCAGCGCAAGGGTATCATACTCGCGGGCGGGTCGGGTACGCGGCTTTACCCGATCACCATGGGCGTGTCGAAACAACTCTTGCCGATCTACGACAAGCCGATGATCTATTACCCGCTTTCGGTCATGATGCTGGCGGGTATCCGCGAGATCGCGATGATTACCACGCCGCAGGACCAAGACCAATTCAAACGCACCCTTGGCGACGGAAGCCAATGGGGCCTGTCCCTGACCTACATCACGCAGCCCTCGCCAGATGGCTTGGCGCAGGCTTACCTTCTGGCCGAGGATTTCCTTGATGGCGCGCCCAGCGCCATGGTGTTGGGAGATAACATTTTTTTCGGCGACGGGTTAAGCGAATTGCTGGCCAGTGCCGACGCGAAAACCACCGGCGGAACGGTCTTTGGCTACCACGTGGCCGACCCCGAACGCTATGGCGTGGTCGAGTTCGATGCCGATGGACGCGCCCGGCAAATCATCGAAAAACCCGCTGTGCCGCCCTCGAATTACGCGGTGACGGGGCTGTATTTTCTTGATGGCAAAGCCCCCGAACACGCCCGCAAGGTCAAGCCGTCCGCGCGTGGCGAACTGGAAATCGCCTGCCTTCTGGAGATGTACCTTGAAGAGGGTACGCTGGACGTCAAACGCATGGGGCGCGGCTATGCTTGGCTGGATACCGGAACCCATGCCAGCCTTCTGGATGCGGGCAATTTCGTACGGACTCTGGAACAGCGGCAGGGATTGCAGACCGGCTGTCTCGACGAGATAGCACATCAGATGGGCTGGATCAGCGACAAGGACCTTGAAGAACGGGCCGAGATGTTCGCCAAGAACGGCTATGGACGATACCTGCACGGGCGTCTGAAGCCGTCCCGCTTTTAGGATATTGGCAAATCGCCCCGAAACCTTTGGTTAACAAGGGAAATCCCCTGATGTAATGCATCGGTATGACGTCGGTATCGCGTCGGTATTTTTGACAGACACCCCTATGATTAACAGGGTGTGCGGTGACTTCTGTACAAAACGTACGTGCGTTTCGTACGTTTTGCCGGGCCTGCTCATCAGCCTTTCCGGGCGTCTTCGCGAAGACCATAAATGACAAGGGCGGCCTGCGGCCCCGCCCGGCGCGATCACCCCTTGGCGCCCTGCCCCCGGGCATAGACATCCTCGTAGCGGATGATGTCATCCTCGCCCAAGTAGCTGCCGGTCTGCACCTCGATCAGTTCCATCGGCACCTTGCCGGGGTTCTCCATCCGGTGGACGGCGCCCAGCGGGATATAGACCGACTGATTTTCACCCACCAGTTCGACCTTGCCGTCGATCGTCACCTTCGCGGTCCCGGCCACGACGATCCAATGCTCGGCCCGGTGCATATGGCTTTGCAGGCTCAGCGCCGCGCCGGGATTGACCACGATGCGCTTG
>DATFKJ010000414.1:0-10054 GCA_035268705.1 Roseovarius sp.
GGGGGCACCCATGTGCAACAGACCGGGGATATCGGGGTTTTCGTGACCTTGGCCGATCAGGCGTCGAGCGCCGGTGTGCGCCGGATCGAGGCGCTGACGGGCCAAGCGGCGTTCGATTACCTGAGCGATCAGGCGCATCGGGTGGAGGCCTTGGCCGGAGAGTTGAAGACCAAGCCCGAGGATGTGGTCGACCGGGTGAAGGCCCTGATGGACGAGCGTAAGGCGTTGGCCAACGAGGTGGCGCAGTTGCGGCGTGAGTTGGCCATGGCTGGCGGTGCCGGGCAGGGTGACGGCCCCGAGGCCAAGGAGATTGGCGGCGTGAAATTCCTCGCACAGGTTTTGTCGGGGGTCTCGGGCAAGGATTTGCCCGCGCTGATCGACGAGCACAAGTCGCGCCTTGGCTCTGGCGCGGTGTTGCTGATTGCGGATGCGGGCGGAAAGGCGGCTGTGGCCGCCGGTGTGACAGATGACCTGACCGACAAACTGTCGGCGGTTGATCTGGTCAAGGCCGCCGTGCCGGAACTGGGTGGAAAGGGTGGCGGTGGCCGACCGGATATGGCGCAAGGCGGGGGCCGCGATGTGGGGAACGCCGAGGCCGCCATCAAGGCCGCTGAAGCCGTGTTGGAGGGTTAAGCCATGCCTGCCCTTTGGATTGCCCATGTCAGTGTGAACGATGCCGAGGCCTATGGCCGTTACGCCGAATTGGCGGGCCCGGCGATTGCCGCGCATGGCGGAGAGTTCATCGCCCGGGGCGGGCGTTTCGTGCAGTTGGAAGGCAAGGAACGGCCTCGCAACGTGGTGGCCCGCTTTCCCAGCGTGGAGGATGCCGAGGCTTGTTATCACAGTGATGCGTATCAAGAGGCGCTCAGCCATGCGCGTGGCGCATCCGAGCGCGAGTTGGTCATCGTGGAGATCACCGCGTAACACTGGCTTTTCGGCGCATTGGTCCTAACCTTTTGCCAAAGCAGGAGGTGTAAGATGCGGTTTTTCGTGGTTGCAATGATGGCGCTTTGGCCCGCTTGGGCCGTGGCGCAGGACGTTTCATCACTCAAGCAACCCGGTGTCGTGGCCCTGATGCGCCACGCGCTTGCGCCGGGTACGGGTGATCCGGCGACTTTCGATGTCGAGGATTGCAGCACGCAGCGGAATTTGGATGACCGGGGCCGCGCGCAGGCGCGACGCATCGGTGACATGATGCGCGCGGCGGGGGTGGAATTCGACGCGGTCTGGACCAGTCAATGGTGCCGCTCCAAGGACACGGCGACCTTGCTGGATATGGGCGAGGTCAGGGAATTCCCGCCGATCAATTCGCACTTTGCGGGGCGCGGTGACAGGGCCGCGCAGCGTCAAAAGACCCTTGAAGCGATTGCGGCGCAGCCGAAGGAGGCGCGGCTTTTACTGGTGTCGCATTTCGTCAATATAAGCGCGTTGACCGGCCAGGGGGCCAGTTCAGGCGAGATTATCGTCACCCGCCGTACCGATGGCGGCGGGCTTGAGGTGGTCGAGCGGATCGAGATCGCACCTTAGGCGGATTTTGCGGCGCGTTTACGCTCATGCGGGTCGAGGTGGCGCTTGCGCAGGCGGATGGCATTGGGCGTCACTTCGACAAGTTCATCGTCATCGATATAGGCAATCGCCTCTTCCAGGCTCATGGTGATCGGCGTGGTCAGGCGCACGGCCTCGTCACTGCCCGAGGCGCGCACGTTGGTCAGCTTCTTGCCCTTCAGCGGGTTCACTTCAAGGTCATTTTCCCGGCTGTGTTCGCCGATGATCATGCCTTGGTAAACTTTGGCCTGTGCGCCGATGAACATCTTGCCACGATCTTCGAGGTTCCAGAGGGCGAATGCGACGGAATCACCGTTTTCCATTGAGATCAGCACCCCGGCCCGGCGGCCCGGAATCGGGCCTTTGTGCGGGGTCCAATCGTGGAACACCCGGTTCATGACCCCGGTGCCGCGTGTGTCGGTCAGGAATTCTCCCTGATAGCCGATAAGCCCGCGCGAGGGGACATGGGCGATGATCCGGGTCTTGCCCGCGCCGGCCGGTTTCATCTCGACCAACTCGCCCTTGCGAGGGCCGGTTATCTTCTCGATGACGGCGCCCGAGTAATCATCATCGACGTCGATGGTTACCTCTTCGACGGGTTCCAACCGCTCGCCGTTTTCGCCTTCGCGAAACAGGACTTGTGGGCGCGAGATGCTGAGCTCGAACCCTTCGCGGCGCATGTTTTCGATCAAGACGCCCATCTGCAATTCGCCACGGCCCGCGACCTCGAAGGCCTCGCCACCGGGGGTGTCGGTGATGCGGATGGCGACGTTCGATTCAGCCTCTTTCATCAGGCGTTCGCGGATGACGCGGCTTTGCACCTTCTTGCCGTCGCGGCCTGCCAGTGGGCTGTCGTTGATGCCGAAGGTGACGGTGATCGTGGGCGGGTCGATGGGTTGCGAGGCGATCGGTTCATCCACGGCGAGGGCGCAGATGGTATCGGCCACGGTGGCCTTGGACATGCCTGCAAGGCTGACGATGTCACCCGCCACGGCCTCTTCGATGTCCTGTTGGCCAAGGCCACGGAAGGCTTGGATCTTGGCGACACGGAACTGTTCGATCTTCTGGCCCACGCGGCTGAGCGCCTGCACGGTCTGTCCCACCTTGAGGCGGCCGGATTCGACGCGGCCCGTCAGGATACGACCAACGAAGGGATCTGCCCCGAGGGTGGTGGCGAGCATGCGGAAATCTTCACCATCGCGCTTGATCTGTTTCGGTGCAGGGACGTGATTGACGATCAGGTCAAAGAGTGCGGTAAGGTCATTGCGCGGGCCGTCCAACTCGTGGTCGGCCCAGCCTGAGCGGCCCGAGGCGTACATATGCGGGAAATCAAGTTGGTCGTCATTGGCGCCGAGGTTGGCGAACAGGTCAAAGCATTCGTCAAGCGCGCGGTCGGGTTCGGCATCGGGTTTGTCGACCTTGTTGAGCACCACGATGGGGCGCAGGCCAAGGGCCAGTGCCTTGGAGGTCACGAATTTGGTTTGCGGCATGGGGCCTTCGGCGGCATCCACAAGCAGAACGACACCGTCGACCATGCTCAGGATCCGTTCGACCTCGCCGCCGAAATCGGCGTGGCCGGGGGTGTCGACGATGTTGATGCGGGTGGATTTCCATTCGACGCTGGTGGCCTTGGCAAGGATGGTGATGCCGCGTTCGCGTTCCAGATCGTTGCTGTCCATGGCGCGTTCATCGACGGCCTGATTGGCCCGGAAGGCCCCGGATTGTTTGAGCAATTCGTCGACGAGCGTGGTTTTGCCGTGGTCGACGTGGGCGATGATTGCGATGTTGCGCAGGTCCATGGATGGCGTTCCTCAAGTATGGTTGGGTGCCGCCTATACTGCAGCGCGGCGAATTGCCAGAGGTATTCTTGCGCAGGGCAGGCGCAGGAGGCTGGGGCCGAGGGCGCGGGCGCGCGCACCGCTGCCCAGTTTGAAACGGGCAAGACCGGGGGTGGTCTGGGTGTCGAGAGTGCCGAGGTCGACTTGCCGGACCCCCTGTGACGCAAGGTATTTGGCCGCGTGCCAGAGAAGAAGGTGATGGGCGGAGGGCAGGGCATGGTCAGGATCGCGCCAGCCGATTTGATAGGTGGCCCGCTGCCCGTGCAGCAGGAAGATCATGAAGGCGCGGGTCTGGTTGCGGCCGCGAATTTGGAACAGCCGGGTGGCGGTTGGTGCGGCCTTGGACCAGTGCGAAACCAGGGTCGGCATCACGTCGGTATAACGTCGGTATTTGCGCTGTGTCATTTCCAGATCCAGCAGCGGGGCATCGCGGGCTGGATCGAAGGGCCGGTGCGTGACGGTGAGGCCCGCGTCTTCGGCCCGGCACAGGCGGTTGCGCCATTTGCCGTGCTGGCGGGCGCGCATCACCTTTGGGTTGGTATCAAGCGGCAGTTCGGCCACATACTGTGGGGTGAGCATGGCGCGGAAACCTAGCCGGGCGTAGGGCGCTGTGGCCTCCGTGCTGTCGGGGGTGGCGAGCCAGAGGCCCCTTAGACCCGTGGCATGGGGCAGGTTGGCAAGCAGGGCTGCTCGTTGATCCGGTGGCAGGTCGGCGTCCCATACGGGGCCGCGCGGGATCCAGTGCATCGGTAAGCCCATGACCCGGCGTGACAGGATCTGGGCCTGTGCTAGACAAGTGCCGGCGTCGTCAACGCGGACCACCTGAACCTTTGCGCCAAGTCGCGAAATGGCCCGTCCGTAGGTAGGGCTTTGGTGAAGGGGCGCGTCGAAGGGTGGCTCCGGACCGGGGGCGGTGAGGGTGAATTTCATACCCGTCATTAACCGCTCGGACACCTAAGGTATGGTTAATACCCCTATGGCAGAGCCGGAAAAGCGTATCCTTGGGGTCTATGCCCCGCCGCCCCGCCCGACGCTTTGGGCGGCGTTCTTGCTGGCCCTTGGGCTGGCGGTGCCGGTTGGGGTGGTTTTGAGCGTGGTGGATTGGATTTGGTAAGGCGCGTCGACGCGCCTTGGGCAATCGCCTTGCAAGGCGATTGCACGCGGTTTCGAAACCGCGTGGGGCAAGGCCTTTCGAAAGGCCTTGGTCGGGAAAAGGAAAACCCCGCCGGTAGGGCGGGGTTTCGATGTTTCCGCGGATAGGCCGATCAGAACGGGATTTCGTCGTCGATATCGCGCGACGGGCCGCCTTGGGGTTGGCCCTGCGAGGAACCGCCGCCGCCGCCGTAGTCGCCCCCATAGTCGCCGCCGTAGCCGCCACCTTGGCCGCCGCCGCCGTAGTTGCCGCCGCCGCCACCACCGCTATCGCGGCTGTCGAGGAAGGTCATCTCGCCCGCGTAGGGGCGCAGGACGACTTCGGTTGAATAGCGGTCTTGGCCGGACTGGTCCTGCCATTTGCGGGTTTCCAGTTTGCCTTCGATATAGACCTTGGAGCCTTTGCGCAGGTATTGTTCGGCCAGACGCACCAAGGCTTCGTTGAAGATCGCCACGGTGTGCCATTCGGTCCGTTCGCGGCGTTCGCCGGTGTTGCGGTCTTTCCAATTTTCCGAGGTGGCGATGCGCAGGTTGCAGACCTTGCCGCCGTTCTGGAACGTCCGCACCTCGGGGTCGCGGCCGAGGTTGCCGATGAGAATTACCTTGTTGACTGAACCGGCCATCCGGGGCCCCCTTCGTTGGTTATATGAGCAGTGTTTGCGTGGTTACATCACCGCAGCGCCGTAAATGGAAGTTTAAAATTTTCCAAAAAACAATCGCAAACCTGCGAAAAATCACGATTGATTGTTCGCTGTCATGGCATTTTGCGCAAGATCGCGTATATTTATCGGCAAATTAGACTTGGGGGACAGTAGCGTTATGCGGATTTTACCCGTCTTGATTGCAGTTGTCGGACTATGTCTGCCCGCGTTCGCGCAGGCGGATGTGCTTTCCACGAAAAACCGCAGCAACCTGTTCAAATCGCAAACCAGCGTTTTGGATACCCGCGCTAAGCAGCAATACAACAATTCCATTCGTTTGCAGCCACAGAAGATTCGCACGCCCACCAAATGGGGGAGTGCCGAGGGCGCGGGACGGTCCTACAACGGCAAGTATCGGGGACGTTTCCTTCAGATGGCCAAGGATGCCGCCCGCCGCCATGGTGTGCCGCAAGATTTGTTCCTGCGTTTGGTACAGCAGGAATCGGGTTGGAAACCTGCGGTGCGGTCGCACAAAGGGGCGATCGGGTTGGCGCAGTTGATGCCGGGCACCGCGCGGATTTTGGGCGTGAACCCGCATGATCCCTATGAGAACCTCGAAGGCGGCGCGCGCTATCTGGCGCAGCAGTACCGCACGTTCCGGTCATGGCGTCTTGCCTTGGCGGCCTATAACGCGGGTCCGGGGGCCGTTAAGAAATACGGTGGTGTGCCGCCCTACAAAGAGACCCGCAATTACGTGAAAATCATCTGGGGTAGCTGAGGCTACTGCGCAAATCCGATCTTGTAGAGGTGGATTTCGTTCGCCGGGTGTCGTTCGGCATTCACCAGCTTGCCGTTGTGGTGATTGTAAAGCGCCCGCCAGAAGGGTTGGATGATAATTCCTTCCTCGCGCAGCAGGAGTTCGATTTGGCGGATCACGTCACGGCGGTCCCCGGCGGCATGCAGTGACATGGCAAGATCAATCAAAGAGTCGAGCGTGATGTTCGCGACCCCGGTTTCATTCCAGACCGCGCCCGAGCGGTAGGCCAGCACCAGCACCTGCACATCCAGCGGGCGGTGGTTCCATTGCGTGGCCGAGAAGGGGAAACTTTTCCAGTTGTCCCAGAACCGCGCGCCGGGCAGGATGGTGCGCCGCACGCGAAAGCCGGCATCCTCAAGCTGGGCGGCGACGGCATCGCCGGTGTTGCGCTGCCATTCGTCGTCGACGGTGGTCAGGTCATGCACAACGTCATCCAGACCCGCCGCCTTGGCGAGTTCCAGGGCTTGCGTGGGATCGTATTCGGCCGGGCCGATATCGGCATAGGCGGGGTGAATCGGGCTGACGTGGTGGTTGGCGGCGACGGTGCCGCGCCCGGCATAGCCCAGTTCAAGGCAGATTTCATTGTCGACCGCCAAGGCAAGCGCGCGGCGCAAATCCTTGTTGGCATAGGGTTTGGCCCCGTCCACTTCGGCGGATTGATTGCCACGGATCACGATGGTGGCTGCCGTCTCGGTGCGGGTCTGGGTCCAGCCCGTGGCATCCATCACCTCGACGAAATCCCCCACGGTTTCATAGAGCAGGTCGATTTGATCGTCCTTGGCTGCGGCGACCCAACTGGCCGGGTCGGTGCCAAGGTCGATGAATTCCACGCGATCAAGATAGGGGCCGCCGTAGACGTCGCTGCCCCACCAGTCGTGATCGCTGTTGCGCTCAAGAATGCAGTGGTCAGAGACCTTGAGGCTGATCGGTTTGAAGGGGCCGGTGCCGATGCCATGCGCGAAAGGATCACCGCCGTCATAACTTTGATGGGTGATGGCGGCGGGGTAATCGGCGAAATCGGCGATAACCGAGACATCGGGGGCTGCAAGCTTGAGGGTCACGGTAAGATCATCGGTAACGGTTATGGCGCCGTCGCGGGCCTGTCCGGTTGCCGGGTTGGTCAGGCCGGTAAGGCGTGAGGCCATCGAGTTGCCCTCGGCGGTGCTGTCGCACCAGCGGGTGATGTTGCGGGCGACATCCCGGGCGGTGAAGGGCTCGCCGTTGTTCCATGTCACTCCGGCGCGGACATTGAGGGTGTATTCGGTGGCGTTCTCGTTGACCTCCCAGCTTTCCAGGAGCATGCCCCGAAAAGACCCGTCACCGTTGTATTCCACGAGGTATTCGAGGAAGCCCCGGGTCTGGTTGGCCATTTCGCTCCAGTCGAAGGTGCGCGGATCGCGCAGGGCTTTGACGCTTTGCTGGATGCGCAGGGTGCCGCCTTGTTGGATGGCGGGCGTATCCTGCGCCATCGCCTTCTGGCCGATCAGGGCAAAGGCGGTTGTTGTGGTGGCGCCGAGGGCCGTGGCCCGGGACAAAAACTCGCGCCTCGTGATCCGGCCTTTGCATGCGTCTTGTGCAAGCGTGGGCAGGGCGGGATGCACGGGGCGTGTTTTGTCTTTCATGGGGGCCTAAGTCCTCGGGCGGGTGCTTTCCCCGATAAGCATAGGACGCTTGGACCGAAAGGGCCATCCCCGCAGTGTGATTTCAGCGTTTTGCGAGGGCCGGAATCTTGGGCCGGTCGGTGGCGGCCTTGCGAAGCTCTGACGGGGTTTTGCCCGTGTGGTGCAGAACGAAGCGCGAGAAATAGGCGGCGCTGTTGAAGCCTGTCATCGCGGCGACGCGGTTAAACGGGTGATCGCTGCTTTCCAGAAGGTCACGCACTGCGTGCAAACTGCGTTGAGTGAGCAGTTCGGCGGCTGTCATGCCGGTACATTCGCGGCATGTGCGTGTGAGATGCGTGGGGGTCACCCCGAGCGACTGGGCGTAGTCGGCCATGGTTTTCCCGGTGGTGTGATCGCGTTCGATCAAGGCTGCGTAGGCGGTGACAAGGCGTTGTGCCGCGGTTATTTTTTCGGGCTCCTCGCCGCGCGCGAGCATGGCGCGGCGCAGCCATACGGTAAGGAGCGTGGCCTCGGCGTTCAACGCCTCGTCCATGAAAGGGCGCGCGCCGTTCTGTTCGCGCTGCATGGCGTCGAGGATGGAGGTAAGTTCGCTTTGCGCCTGCACATCCCGGATGCGCAGGTGATGCGGTTCGTCGGGCATGAGAACTGGACTGTAGGCGGGCACGAGACAGACGAGCCCGAAACCCTGCTTGCCAAGGTCCAATGAAAACAGTGTGTTGGCCGGGATCACCAGAGCATTGTGTACACCGACGCCCCGGCGGATGCCTTCGACCATCGCCAGTCCTTGGCCGCGCGTGATCCAGATCAGGGCATGGTCCGGGCAACTGTGTGGAAGCTCACTGCGCCACGCGCCGCCTTCGGTCCACTGCGCGATGGTTTGGATGCGCGCATGTGCTGTCATATGATCTGTCCGCCTGCCTGATTTGAGTGCTTTTCAAAAGGTTTGGCAGAGAATTACGGCGATGTCAGGCCGAAAAATCGGTTTTTCTAAAACTCAGCGGCATTCAGCCGGGACCAGGTTTTCATCCGCGCCCGGAACCATGTGCGTTGCCGCTTGGCGAACTGGCGGGTGGCGATGGTGGCGGCCTCGCGGGCCTCGTCAAGTGATATGGTCCCTTGTAAATGCGCGATCAACTCGGGGGCGCCAATGGCTTTCGATGACAAAAGTGCAGGGTCCCAGTGATCCAGATTCGCACGGGCTTCGTCCATGGCACCCATGTCGAGCATTTGGTCGAAACGGCAGTCGATCCGGGGTGTTAACCATTCCTTGTCAGCTTCGACCACGATGGCGGTGCAACGCCCAAGCGGCAAAAGCGGGGGTGGGGTGCTGTCTTGCCAGTGGGCAAGGCCCTTTCCCGTGGCTTGCTGCACCTCCCAGGCGCGTTGGACGCGCATCGGGTTCTGCTGGTCGATGCGCGAGAGGGTCTTGTCGTCGAGACCTGACAGAAGCGTATCAAGGCCTTGTTTTGAAATGATTTCATTGGCCAGCTCGCGGACCTCTGGCGGCGTTTTGGGGATGTCGGCCAAGCCTTCGGTTAGGGCTGTGAAATACAATCCGGTGCCGCCGGTGATGATGGGGCGGGCGCCGGCGTTGAGCAGCGGTTCGACCTCGCGCAGCCAATGGCCGACCGAATAATCAGCGTCATAGGCCACGTGGCCATAAAGTGCATGGGGCGCTGCCGCCTCGTCCTCGGGCGAGGGGCGGGCGGTCAAAACCCGCCAGTTTTCAAAGACTTGAATCGCGTCGGCGTTGACGATCACGCCGCCCTGCTGGCGGGCAATGCGCAGGGCGAGCGCCGATTTGCCGGAGGCCGTGGGACCGGCAATCAGCACCGGGCGATCGGTGGGGATGGTGGAAAGGTCCATCATGCGAGCGCTCAAAACCTTTTGTCGGAGTCGTGCGCAAACCGCCTGAATTTCGTACGAAAATCAGGCTGGTTCCACTTGCGATCGCACGAGTCGTACGATTTGCCCATGTCAAACCCCTTTGCCGCGCCATTAGGTGATTGAACCCGCCCCGCTTTTCCGACATTTTGCGCACGATTGCCAGACGGCCTTAACGGAGCGCGCCCCATGTCCGAATCCCACCCCCCGAAAACCACCTTCAAACGAGTTCTTCTGAAAATCTCGGGCGAGGCCTTGATGGGGGATCAGGGATACGGGCTTCATCCGCCGACGGTGGAACGGATCGCGCATGAGGTGAAGACGGTGCATGACATGGGCGTCGAGATCTGCATGGTGATCGGCGGCGGCAATATCTTTCGCGGACTGGCAGGCAGCGCGCAGGGGATGGAACGCACCACCGCCGATTACATGGGGATGCTTGCCACGGTGATGAATGCGCTGGCCATGCAGAGCGCGCTTGAAAGTCTGGGTGTCTACACCCGGGTGATCAGCGCCATTCGCATGGACGAAGTGGCCGAGCCTTACATTCGCCGC
>DATFKJ010000415.1:0-3444 GCA_035268705.1 Roseovarius sp.
ACTTGGTGATCGGCTCTCTAGACCAAGCCATTCCGCTCCTCAAGCAAAAAATGCCACATTCAGGCGGTGATGCTGCGTCCGCTTCCCTTGCGTCGCAGCGCATGCGCCGCAAACCCTGCCAGAACCAGCACGATCATCACATATCCCAACTCTCGGGCGTCGTTGAAAAACACTCGGTTTACGACCCGGCCGGGAAGGAAATTGAATGCACTCGCCACCATAAGGCCGTTCCAATACAGGCTGCGCATCACCCGCTCATGCGCCGCGATGCGACGGGCAAAAGCATGGCGCAGTCCCACCACGAGGGACCAAAGCGCAAGAACCGCCAACAGGTGGACCGGGCTGAACGGGCCGACGATACCGAAATTCGTTATGGCAAAGGAGCTCAGCGCCGTCAGAGCCATCGCCAGAACCCAGATATACCCGACGACCTTGTGTATCCTGTCCCGCCGACGGCGATAGATCACCACCGGCCCCAAAGCCACGGCCAGTACCGCAGCAAAGGCATGAACCTGGATATGGGCGGGCGCGTCAAGCAAAGGGGCAAGGGACATTGGTGATCTCCGGGCTGGTGTGAAACACCCCCTCACCTAGACAAAGCCCCGCCGGACGTGCCATTGGGTTTGCGTGAAAAAGGAACTGGCTTCGTGAGTGACGGCAATTCGCAATCCGCGCTTCGTGAATGGCGGCGGCACATGTCCCATCCGGTTACGCTGATCGCGCTGGCCGGTGTGGGCGGCGTACTGGGAATCACCGGCCCTTTCGATACCGACACCCACCTGGCGCTTTTTCCCCGGCTGATCTATTGGCTCGCCATCGTGGCGGCGACCTATGCGATCAGCGCCCTGACCCACGGTCTCCTGCGCCCTGTCTGGGCCGCTTGGCCCCTACCTTTGCGCATTCTGGCGGGCGGCATCGCATCGGGCATTGGCGTGGCGTTCGTGGTTCTGGGTCTCAACCTCGCCGTTCTTGGCTACTGGCCTGCGGGGCAGAAGCTGCTGCCATTCGTTGGGACGATCCTCGCCATTTCGCTTGTCGTCACCGCAACCCTGGCCATTGCATCGCGGCATCTGGCCAGCACTCCAACACCCCCGGACACCTTGGCCCGCCCTGCCTTGCTCGATCGCTTGCCACTCAACAATCGCGGGCCGCTGGTGGCGGTGTCGGTCGAAGATCACTACGTTCGCATTCGCACCACGAAAGGCGAAACACTGGTCCTGATGCGCCTCGGCGATGCCATAGGCGAAACCACGCCCGCACAAGGCGCACAGGTTCACCGATCACACTGGGCCGCCTATGATCAGGTGCGCGCCGCCCGCCGCGAAGGCGACCGTGCTATTCTCACCATGTCTGTCGGCCCCGACATCCCCGTAAGCCGCGCCAACCTGTCAAAAATCAAGGAGGCCGGGCTTTTGCCCCAGTAAGCAGCCATGGAATGGAAAGTCACCGACGGCCTGACCGATTACGCCACCGCCACCACTTTCATGGAAACCCGCGCCGAGGCCATCGCCCGCGGCGAGGCCCCCGAATGCATCTGGTTGCTCGAACACCCGCCGCTCTACACCGCCGGCACCTCCGCCAACCCCGCCGATCTCACCGATCCCGATCGTTTCCCGGTCTACCCCTCCAAACGCGGCGGGCAATATACCTACCACGGCCCGGGCCAAAGGGTGATCTACGTGATGCTCGACCTCAACAGGCGCGGCCGCGATATCCGCGCCTTCGTCAAACAGCTCGAACATTGGGTGATCGCCACGCTGGACCAATTCAACGTCACCGGCGAAATCCGCGAGGGCCGCGTCGGCGTCTGGGTCGCGCGCGACGACAAACCGCTCACCGCCACCGGTGAAAAAACCGAAGACAAGATCGCCGCCATCGGCATCCGCCTGCGCAAATGGGTCAGCTTCCACGGCATCTCCATCAACGTCGAACCCGACCTAGAGCATTTCACCGGCATCGTGCCCTGCGGCATCTCCGAACACGGTGTGACCAGCCTCGTGGACCTCGGCCTGCCTGTCACCATGGATGATCTCGACACCGCCCTCAAACGCACCTTCCCGCAAAGCTTCCCAAGCCCCTGACCCCGGCTTTTTCTTGGTCAAAATACCCCGGGGTAGGTTGAAAATCCCATTTTCAACCAAGGGGCAGCGCCCCATTCCGGCGCGCGACAGCGCGCTCAAACCTGCGCGGCGCAAGCCGCCCCTTTCGGCACACCCGGAAATCCTGAGTCCCGGATGCGACAATTCACCCGAAAGTCGCGCTTGCGCCCTGCCCTAGCTTAAGGTTCATTCGCGCCAAACGCGCAGTACCTACAGGACCACCCGGTTCAACCCTGACAACCAAGAGGTTCACAATGAAAAAGCTTCTGACCGCCACCGCCTCCATGCTGGCCCTCGCCGCCCCCGCGCTTGCCGAAGGCGACGCCGCCAAGGGTGAAAAAGACTTCCGCCAGTGCAAAGCCTGCCACATGATCCAGTCGCCCGATGGCGAAATGATCGTCCGTGGCGGCCGCGTCGGCCCCAACCTCTACGGCGTCATCGGCCGGACCGCCGGCTCGGTCGAGGATTTCCGCTATTCCAAGGATCACGCTGCCTTGGCGGACGAGGGCGTTGTCTGGGACGAAGAAAATATCGTCGAGTACATGACCGACCCGTCAGAATTCATCGGTGGCCGCTCGAAAATGACCTTCAAGCTGCGCAAAGGGGGCGAGAACATCGCCGCCTATCTGGCGACCTTCTCGGAATAAAACCATTCCACATCAACGTGCTAAAAAGGGGGCCGATCCAGATCGGCCCCCTTTCGTTTTGCCCCCCTCTCGGATCGGGGGGTGCGACAAAATTATTTGATCTGGGTCAAACTCGCGCATTGCCCTGCCCCCTCCGCCATTCTAAAACCTGAATGGATAGCGAACGCGCGACACCCGGATTCGTGTGTTCAAATACCATCAGCAGGAGGCACACAATGGCAGACGCAGCCATTCACGGCCACGAACACGAAGATCAGCGCGGGTTTTTCACCCGTTGGTTCATGTCCACAAACCACAAGGACATCGGCCTTCTCTATCTGGTCACTTCGGCAGTCGTTGGCCTGATTTCGGTTATCTTCACCGTTTACATGCGCATGGAGCTCATGGAGCCCGGCGTTCAATACATGTGCCTTGAAGGCGCACGGTTTACCGCGGCCGCGGCGGGCGAATGTACCCCCAACGGCCACCTCTGGAACGTCATGATCACCTATCACGGGGTTCTGATGATGTTCTTCGTGGTGATCCCGGCGCTCTTTGGTGGCTTCGGCAACTACTTCATGCCGCTGCAAATCGGCGCGCCCGACATGGCCTTCCCGCGGATGAACAACCTCAGCTTCTGGCTCTTCGTGGCCGGGACGTCGCTGGGCGTGGCCTCGCTGCTCACACCGGGTGGCAACGGTCAGTTGGGCTCGGGCGTG
>DATFKJ010000416.1:0-2894 GCA_035268705.1 Roseovarius sp.
CCGCGCCTGCAAATGGTCCTGCATGTTCTTGCCCACGGCGGGCATGTCTTGCAGCACCTCGATCCCATGCTCCTTGAGCTGTGCCGCCTCGCCCAGCCCCGAGACCATCATCAAATGCGGTGATCCGATTGCGCCCGATGACAGGATCACCTCGGCATTCGCCTTGACCACATGCTCCTGCCCCGACGGGTCGCGATAGGTCACGCCCGTCGCCCGCTTGCCCTCGAACACGATCCGGCTCGCCGCGGCCTTGGTCAGGATCGTCAGGTTCTCCCGCTTGCGCGCGGGGTTCAGGAAGGCCACCGCCGAAGAACACCGCCGCCCGTTTCGCGTGGTCAGTTGAAAATATCCAACCCCCTCCTGCGAAGCCCCGTTATAATCGGGGTTGAAAGGGTACCCCGCCTCCTGCGCGGCCGCGACCCACGCATCGCAGATCGGACGTTGCAGCCGCATATTCGACACCGACAATGGCCCCCGGTCGCCGTGAAACTCATCGGCCCCGCGTTCCTGATTTTCCGAGCGTTTGAACAGCGGCAAAACCTCGTCCCAGCCCCAGCCCGGATTGCCCATCTGCTGCCACCGGTCATAGTCCTCGGGCTGCCCCCGCACGTAGAGCAACCCATTCAGAGATGATGACCCGCCAAGCACCTTCCCACGCGGCCAGTCCAACTGCCGCCCGTTCAATCCCGGGTCGGGTTCCGTGCGATAACACCAGTCGACCGAAGGGTTGTGCATGGTCTTGAAGTAACCCACGGGGATATGAATCCACGGGTTCCAGTCACGCCCGCCCGCTTCCATCAAAACGACCTTGATGGACGGGTCCGCCGAGAGACGATTCGCCAGAACGCAGCCCGCCGAGCCAGCGCCAACGATGACGTAATCTGCTGTAATCTCGGACATTTCTGACCTCCCGACGATGACCTTTGACCTTCGAAAAGATTTTCCTTGCCAGATTGAACATAGTTCTATCAATATTGAGACTGCAAGTATCAAAATTGCACAACATGGGAGGAGACCATGAAAGTATCGAAAACCCTGGGAGGGATATCCCGCCGGGACCTTTTCCGTCTTTCCGGCCAATTCGGCCTGTCATCGGTTCTACTTGGGGCAGGGGCGCTGACGGGCGCTGCAACACTGCCCAATCTCGCGAAAGCCGCAGAAAGCACCTATGATAAACGCTTCGCGAAAGAACCCAAGCATACCCTGAAGCTGGGTGCCGCGGGCTTCAATGTCCGCAACCTGTTGATCGAACGCGCTGGCGTTCTCACCTTCGCCCGCGATCTGGAGGAGCGTACCGAAGGTGAAATTCGTGTCGAATTCATCGGCGACAATCAGATCTGCGGACAGCTCAACTGCGTTGAGAAAACCCAGTTGGGCGTGGTGGATATGTATTCCGCCTCGACGCAGAACTCGGCTGGCGGCGCGCCTTACCTGAACGTGCTGGACTACGCCTATATGTTCCCCAGCCGCGCGTCGCAGTACCACTTCCTCTACAGTCCGGAATCGCAAACCGTGCTGCGCGATCCGATGGAGAAACGCCACGGCATCAAGTTCCTGTTCAGCCATTGCGAGTTGCGCGGCATCCAGATGGGCCAGTCCTTTGCCGACAAACCCACAGTTACCAAGCTCGAGGAACTCTTTGGCACCAAGAACCGCGTGACCGGCACACAGTTGGGCCGCATCGCGATGCAACAACTCAACCTCAATCCGGTGCCGGTGGCGTGGGAAGAAACGCTCGATGGCCTCAAGCAGGGCCTGATCGACGGCGCGGAAACATGGGCGTCTGCTGTGGCCTACGCCAACATGGCCCCGGTGGTCAGCCAATCGGTCGATCTCAAGTTCTTCTGCGGGACCGAGCACACCGCGATGAAGGCCAGCGTCTTCGACGAAATGGAGCCGCATCTGCAAGATGCGATCATGGAGTCGTCTTATCTGGCGCAGGTCTACTGCCAGCACGCCAACGAGGCGGCACTGGTCAACACCGTGGGCTTCTCGGATCCGCAGCTTCCCGGCACCATCTTCGCCGAGAACAACGTGCGCAACGCCTTCCTTGCCGACGATCAGATCAAGATGGCCGAGGAAATGTGTTCGCCCGAGTTCAACCCCGAGCCTTGGGCGCAATGGCGCGAGCGGATCAACAACTGGTCGGGTGGTCTGGACACCTACAAGATGATCTACGACGTTGCGCGTCAGATTCCCAAAGACACGCTGGCCGAAAACGTCGAGCCCCGCCGCTGGTGGCGTTCGGCCTGATCTGGCAAACTTTGAACCGGGCCATTCCACGCGTGTGGCCCGGTATCATAAGGCGGCACGAAAAAGACCGCCTCGACATACGGCAACCCAAAGGGAGGACTGGGCATGACCGGCTGGTTTCAGGGCACGGGGGACATCCTGAGCGCTCTTGCTTCAGGTGATTCATGGATGTTGAGCGAGGCAATGAGCCAACCTGCGATCTGGCCTTTGGGCCTGATTGCGATGTTGGCGGCGGCGGCTTTGCTCTTGGTTGTTTACCATTTTATTCCTTGGGTCGAACGCAACTTTGAAAAGACCGTCATGGTGGTTTCGTACCTTGCCATTGGCGGTATCATCTTCGTCGAGGTGTTCCGCCGTTTCGTGCTGAACGAACAGGCGCCTTGGTCAACCACCCTGCCGCCTTTCCTGTTTCTCATCATGACGTGGTTTGGATGTACCTATAACGTCCAACTCCGCACGCATCTTGCCTTCGCCGAGTTTCGAACGGCAATGGGGCGAGGCGGGCAAATGGCCTGCCTCATGCTGGATGCTGTCCTTTGGCTGGGCTTTTCGTGGATCGTTGTCGTCACCTCGACCCGCGTGGTCGCCAACTCGGCCTCGAACTTCCAGATCATGTTGGGCACCGACAACGTCATGCAATG
>DATFKJ010000417.1:0-5090 GCA_035268705.1 Roseovarius sp.
ACCTTGATCTGAAACGGCGCGCCGATCATATGCAGCGCCGCCTCGCCCCGTCCGGCAAACGCGGCATCAACCCAAGGCGAAATCGCCCCCGGTGCCTCGTGGAATGCCGCATCGGGCCAACGTCCGGCCATATCCTGCCACGCCCAATCCCGGCCAAACTCTCCGGTGAACGCAAGCCCGCAAAGGCCGCGGTCCGTCCCCATGGCCAAGGCCTCGCCAAAGGGGCTGTCGAACCAGCCATAGCGGATGGTCAGGCCCGCACCGCCCCGGGCGAACTCTCCGGGGCTCATCGCCTCCCACCGCAGAAAAAGGTCATGCAATCGCCCGGTGCCCGAAAGCCCCGCTTCATGCGCTGCTTCCAAAACGGTGTGCCGCTCCGCCAACAAAGCCTTGGCATGGCCCAGCCGCAAATATTGCTGATAGCGCTTGGGGCTGACCCCCACCCAAGCCGAAAACAACCGCTGAAAATGCGCGGGACTCATCCCCATTCGCGCGGCCAGATCCTCAAGCGACAGCGGCGCGTCGGCTTCATCCATCAAATCAAGCGCGCGACGCATGACATTATAATGGTAGGTCTGTTCTGATGCGGGCTCTGACATCGCGGGTCCTCATGTCTGTTAATCCCAGAGTAAGCGCCCGCGCATCACACCGCGACCCGAATGTTGCGCATACCAATCTTTCGGGGCATACGGTCCCCCATGGCCAAGCAGCTTGATTATCACACGATCCACGAGATCTTTACCCGTTTCCACGAGGCCGAGCCCGAACCCAAGGGGGAGCTTGACCACGTCAACGCCTACACCCTTGTCGTGGCCGTCGCTCTTTCGGCACAGGCCACCGATGCGGGCGTCAACCGCGCCACGCGCGAACTGTTCAAGATCGCCGACACCCCGCAGAAAATGCTGGACTTGGGCGAAGAAGGCCTGATCGAACACATCAAAACCATCGGTCTTTATCGCAACAAGGCCAAGAACGTGATGAAGCTGTCGAAAATCCTTGCCGAGGAGTATGACGGCATCGTCCCCAACTCCCGCGCCGCGCTGCAATCTTTGCCCGGCGTGGGCCGCAAAACCGCCAATGTGGTACTCAATATGTGGTGGCACTACCCGGCGCAGGCCGTCGACACCCATATCTATCGCGTCGGCAACCGCACCGGCATCTGCCCCGGTAAAAACGTCGATGCCGTAGAGCGCGCGATCGAAGACAACATTCCTGTGAACTTCCAACAACACGCCCACCATTGGCTCATCCTGCACGGGCGCTATCATTGCAAGGCGCGAAAACCGATGTGCCCCACCTGCATCATCCGCGACCTCTGCCAATTCGAGGACAAGACAGAATGAAAAAATACCAAGCCGTCGGAATCGGCAACGCCGTGGTCGACGTGATCTCCCAAGCCGACGATCATTTCCTGACCCGAATGGGCATCGACAAGGGCGTCATGCAATTGGTCGAACAAGAACGCGGTGAGTTCTTGTTGGACCAGATGCAAGACCGCACCCAGATGCCCGGCGGCTCGGTCGCCAATACCATCGCAGGGCTGGGGGCTTTGGGCCTGACGACCGGCTTTATCGGTCGGGTGCATGACGATGAACTGGGTCACTACTACGCCAATGCCATGACGGATGAAGGCATTGATTTCGTCAACACACCCGTACCCAACGGCGAACTGCCAACCTCGCGCTGCATGATCTTCGTGTCGCCCGATGGCGAACGCTCGATGAATACCTATCTCGGGATTTCCTCCGAACTCGGCCCCGATGACGTGGACGATGATGTGGCCGGTGCCGCCGAGCTGCTGTTCCTCGAAGGCTACCTTTTCGACAAAGCCAAGGGCAAAGATGCCTTCCAAGCCGCGGCGCGTGCCTGTCGTACAGGTGGCGGCAAGGCCGGGATTTCCCTGTCTGACCCCTTCTGCGTTGACCGCCATCGTGGCGATTTCCGCAAATTGCTGGGCGAATTGGATTTCGTATTGGGCAATGAACACGAATGGAAATCGCTCTTTGAAACCGATGATCTTGGTGCGGCCCTCGAACAAGCGGCCAGCGAAAGCGGCCTGATCGTCTGTACCCGCTCGGGCCATGACGTGGTGATCACCGAAGGCAACGACAGTATCAGCGTCCCGGTCAGCCCGATTGCCCCGCTCGACACCACCGGCGCGGGCGATCAATTCGCCGCCGGTTTCCTGTTTGGCATGGCCAGCGGCGCGCCCTTGGCTGTGGCCGGGCGCATGGGCTGCATTGCCGCAGGCGAGGTCATCACCCACTACGGCGCGCGCCCACAGGCCGATGTGAAAGCGCTCTTTGCCGCCGAAGGATTGATCTGAGCCTCCGACGACCCCTCAAACGGAAGCCGTCGGATTTGGGTATTTTTACCAAGAAAAAACCAAAAGGTGCGCCCTATCCCCATCTTCGGGAAAAAGGGCGCACCGTAAAAGCAAGCCTTGCCCGGTGGCGTCGTTCGGACCGCTGCCGATGCAAACCAACCAAAGCGCGGCGGCTTTTCCTTGGGCGGTCATCGGCTCCCCAGCCTGTACCGCACAACCACTTTAGTCAGAGGATGGTTAACAAAGCGTAAGCCGCTTTTTCTTGGTGAAAATACCCCGGGGGAGGCATTGAAAATCCCGATTTTCAATGTCGGGGGCAGCGCCCCCAATCACTGGATTTCAAAGCTCACTCGCCCAGCTTGGCGTGTACCTCGTCAAGGTCGATCTCACCAATGGGCATCTTGTTCGAGGGATCATCAAAATCGTATTTGAACAAGTCGAAATCGCGGTGATAAATCTCTTTCACCAAGTGCATCGACAGGTCGTCGAAGTAATCTTCAACCGGATGCGCCCGTTTGGGGCCATGCCCCTCACTTTCGTTGAAACGCGGAATGGTTTTCAGATCGACATCGTGCTTGGTCTTGATGGTGTCCAGAACCTCGCTCATCCCGTTGTTAAAGGACTCGGTCCAAAATATATTGTCGTAGGTGCCGCCATTCACGATGAACGTCGACACATGCCCCGACATTGCCGACCAGTGAATATCCGGATCCATGGGCCGCCGCCAACGAATGGTATCGCGGGCGAACAAGAGAAAGCGGCGGAAGCTCTGGATTTGGTCGAACTCCTGTTTGCCATCCTCGCCGCCCACTTCGATCCCATATTTCTGGATCAAAAGCGGCACCAGTTTTCCGCGATAGCGTTTGCCGTTGCGCTGAATGCCGCAAATCTTGTCGAAAAACGACGACAGGATGCGCGTGTAAGGATTGCGCACACAGGTAAATGCGTAAGAGGTATGCGTTTTGACATTTGCCTTGATCAAAGGCTGGCTGTCTTCCCGCGCCCATTTGTGCAGGCCAGTTTCGGCATCGTGGATATCACCGTCGAAGAATTCGCCATGATCCGAGTAATACATGATCTGACCAATGGTTGAACAGGCGCACTTCGGCACCACGCGATAGACCACGCTTTCGCTTTCGGTCATCCATGTTCCGGGAAATCCCATGCTCGCAGCCTCCGCGATAAAATCCCTTTTTAGGGTTGTTAGGTATTTAAACCTTTAAAAAATACAAAGAAACCCTGTTTATTCAGGGGCTGTTCAGGACTATCAATGTAAACAACAAGATGAACAAAGGTAAACTGTTTCAAGCATGGCAAAAATCGCGTTCATACTTCTGTGCCACAAGGATCCGGACGCGATCATCAAACAGGCCAATATGCTCACCGCTGCCGGTGACTATATGTCGATCCACTTCGACGCCCGCGCCAAGCCCGAACACTTCACCAAGATCCGCGAAGCCTTGGCAGAAAACCCCAATGTCACCTTCGCCAAACGCCGCATCAAATGCGGCTGGGGCGAATGGTCATTGGTACAGGCCACGCTTTATGCGGTCGAGGCCGCCGTCGATCAATTCCCGCGCGCCACCCATTTTTACATGCTGTCCGGGGATTGTGCGGCGATCAAATCGGCCCACTACGCGCATGAATTCCTTGATGCCAACGATGTCGACTACATCGAAAGCTTCGATTATTTCGAAAGTGACTGGATCAAGACCGGCATGAAGGAAGAGCGATTGATCTATCGCCACTTCTTCAACGAACGCTCCCAGAAGTGGCGCTTCTATGCCACGTTCAATCTGCAAAGGCGCTTGGGCCTCACTCGCAGAATTCCAAGCGATATCCAGGTCCAGATCGGCAGCCAATGGTGGTGCCTGCGCCGCCGAACCATCGAATGGATCATCGACTTCACCCGCCGCCGCCGCGACGTGATGCGTTTTTTCCGTACCACGTGGATTCCCGATGAAACCTTTTTCCAGACCTTGGTGCGCCACCTCGTGCCGGAAAACGAAATCCGCACCCGAACCCTGACGTTTCTGATGTTCACCGACTATGGCATGCCAGTGACCTTCTACAATGATCATTACGACCTGCTGCTCAGTCAGGATTTTCTCTTTGCCCGCAAGATCAGCCCCGAGGCAACCGAACTCAAAACCCGGCTGGGCGCGCTTTATGCTGATGACGATGCAGAGTTCCAAATCTCGAATGAAGGCCGCAGCCTTTTCAAATTCCTCAGTGGCCGGGGCCGCATCGGGCGTCGCTTCGCCACCCGCTTCTGGGAAACCGAAAGCACCCTTGGCCGGGATCGTGAGTTGATGATCGTGGTCTGCAAGAAGTGGCATGTCGGCAAGCGACTGCTCGACAAGATCCGGCAACTCACCAACATTCCCACGGTCGAGTATCTGTTCAACGAGGAATCGACACCACTTCCCGATCTTGGCGGCATTCAGGCCACCCTTGGCAAACGCACCCGCCACCGGCGCGCGCTGATGCGGATGCTGTTCGACTACTACGACACCGACCGCCTGATCGTCTGCATGGATCCGGGCAACCTCGACCTTCTGCAAGATTTCTGCGGTGATCGGTCGACCACAAAGCTCTTGGAAATCCAAACCAAGTTTTCCGACGATTACCTGATCGGGCACGCCATGCGCGTGGGCCTTGCCGGTGAACAGACACCAGACGAAACGCTTGAGCGCCTGCTGCCCACGATCCGCGCCGACATGGTCTTTGAATCCGACCGCATCCGCGATGCCGAGTTCGAAAA
>DATFKJ010000418.1:0-6292 GCA_035268705.1 Roseovarius sp.
GCGATGTGCAGGGCATTGTCGCGATGGTTCAACCCGTATTCCATGACACAGTTCATCGCGATGGCGATATCGTTGGCATGGGTATGGATCACGCCCTTGGGACGCCCCGTTGTCCCCGAGGTATAAACCAACGCCGATACATCCGACCCCGCCGGCGCGGGCCGCAGAATGTCGTGGTCCTCGCTGTCTTCGGCCAGTTGTTCGAACTGGCTGTGATGGCTGGGCACCGCCGCAAGATCATAGGAACAACTTATGAAATCGTGAACCGACCTCACCTGCTCTTCGATCTTGAGGGTGTTCTCGGTCAGGTGCCGCCCATAGACCAGCACCCGCGCGCCGCTGTCGCTGATGATATAAGCCGCCTCGCCGGGGCTCAGGCGATAATTCAGCGGAACCGCCACCGCCCCGAGGATCTGGCAGGCGAAATAGGTCGTGACCGAGTTTTCCGAGGTCGAGACGTAAAACGCCACCCGGTCTCCCGGACGCACGCCCATATCCGAAAGCGCTTGGGCAAACCGGCGCACGCGGGCATACCACTCCGCATAGGTCCAGCGGCGCTCACCAAAGATCAGCGCGGTATGCGAAGGGTACCTCTCGTAAGAGGCTTCGAGGACTCGGGCGATATGCATTGGACAACATCCCGTCAGAGGTTGGGTTTAATCGCGGGCATCTCGCGCGCCGCGATCAGGTATTTCGCCATTTCAGAAGACCCGCCGACAATCGGCAGGGCACGGGCATCGCGGTAAATCTGTTCCGCCCGGCCAAACTGCCGCGTCACGCCATCCCCGCCGAGCACCTGAACCGTGCGGTCCGAGCAGAACACAGCGGTCTCCGTCGAGACCAGCTTGGCCTGCGCGGCCTCGCGCATCAGGTCCTTGCCGTCGCGTCCCGCGTCATACATCTTGGCCGCGCGATAGGTCAGCAGTTCCGCCGCATCGATCCGCCAGCTCATCTGCGCGATCATGTCCCAGATCAACTGCTTCTGGCCCAGCTTCTGACCGAAGGAATCGCGCTCCTGCGCATGGGTCTTGGCGATATCAAAGGCCGACCGCGCCACCCCGAGGCCCGACCCGCCAAGGATCACCCGCTCGAAATTGAAGGCGCTCAGCATGATGCGGAAGCCCTTGTTTTCCTCGCCCAGCAAATGGTGCTCTGGGACGCGCACATTGTCGAAAGTCACCTCGCCAACCGCGCATCCCCGCCGCCCCATGAAATCATAGGTGCGCGGAAAGCTGATGCCGGGCGTGTCGGCGGGCACGGCAATCGCCGTCATCCCCTTCTGCGGGGCCACATCGGGGTCGGTGATGCCCCAGACGATATAGACATCCGATTTCGTCGCGTTCGAGATATAGCGCTTGAACCCGTCGATCACCCATTCGCGGGTGGTGCTATCAAACCGCACCCGTGTCTCCATCCCCGCACTATCCGATCCGACATTCGGCTCGGTCATGCAGATGGACCCAATCGCCGTACCATCCAGAATGGGCGTCAAGAACCGCTCGCGCACCTCGGGCTGGGCATAGGCGTGCAACGGGAAAGCGCAGGACAGCGCCGTCGCGATGGTCGTCTCGAAGGCATAGTTCAGATACGCCGCCTCTTCCGACAGCATCGTGGCATGGGTCAGACCCGGATTTGGCAAGGCTCCTTGATAGAGGTCCGAGAACATCAGCCGCATGTATCCGGCCTGCCCAAGCGCGCGCACCACGCGCTTCACCGCCTCCCAATCCTCATCGCGTTCAATCGCCTCGGCATGAGGGGCCAGTTCGCGCTGCAAAAAATCGCGAATTTCCGAACGAAACGCACGGTCCTCGTTCGACATGAAAAAGTCTTGCATAAGGCTCTCCTTAAGGCGTGTCGTCCCGCACCAGATCGGGCACGCCAAGTGTTTCGAGAAGTCGTGTGGTCTCGCGGTGAACGAGGCCCATGTTGCTGTCGCGCACGGTCGGCAGCAAATGCCGCGCCCGTCGGACCTGATCGTACTGCAAGTCAGCGACGATCAATTCTTCGCCTGCGCCCGCCGTGGCCAGTTCCTTGCCGAAGGCATCCACGATGCGCGACCCGCCCCAGAACGTCAGATCGCGTTCGGTGCCACAGCGGTTCGCCATGATCGACGGCGCGCCGTACATCATGGAATAAAACCGCATGGTCAGCCCCCAGCCACCGGGGTTGTCGAAATCCGCGCCAACGGCCTCGACCCCGGAACTCACCGGGCAAATCAACAGGGTCGCGCCATGCAAAAAGGTCAGATGGGTCAGCGCCGGGTTCCAAAGGTCGGCACAGATCAAAAGGCCCGCAGTCCACTGATCACGCAAATGGCAGGTGTCGACAAACCGGCCCGTGGCATAGTGTTTGCCTTCCTCCAGCTTGCCGTAGCTGGGGATATTTATCTTCCGGTGCAGATACTGCACCCGGCCGTTCTGCAAGATCGCGCTGCTGTTGTAGAACTGCGCCGCCGGGCCTTCCTCGATGAAGCCGACAACCACCGCCATGTCTCCGGCGGCCTTGGCCAGCCTGCGCAGGCGTGCATCCCTGCGATCAACGGCAGTGTCCAAAAGGTCTTCGCACCCATGATGCCCGGTCAATGACAATTCCGGCATCACCAACAGGTCAATGTTTTCCCTGTGCGCCTTTGAAATCCAATCCAGATGGATTTCGATATTTGCGTCGAAGCCGCCGATTTCGCTGGCGAATTGCGCAACTCCAGTTCTAAGCATTTGCTTCGCGGCCTTGTCGCCTTGTGACAAAGTTGGCCGGAGCGGACAGCCCGCTCCGGCTTGGGGTGTCTAGTTCATCTCGACTTCGGCAAGGAAATCTTCGGCCACCTGCTCGATCGACACACGCTCAACATCAACGCGTGCGTTGAGGCGGGCCATGGTCGAATCGTCCAGCTTTGCCGAAAGCTCGTTCAAAAGCTCACCGATTTTGGGATTGGCCTCCAGCACTTCGTCGCGCACGACCGGCGCCAAGGCATAAGCCGGGAAGTAGCCTTTGTCGTCTTCAAGCGTGACGAAATCGAAGGCCGGGATGCGCCCGTCGGTGGCAAATACCAAGCCCACATTTACGTCACCATTCTTCAGGGCCTCGTAGACCAGACCCGAGTCCATTCGCTTGACCTGACTACGGCTCAGCTCGAAACCATACTCCTTTTGCAGCGGTTTCAGGCCGTCAGGGCGCGCGTACCACTCCGCGTTCGATGCCAAGGTCAGGTCGTTCTCGGTGTTGATACGTTCGGCGAGCTCTGAAAGGGTGCTTATCCCAAGCTCTTCGGCCTCGCCCGATTGCATGGCCAGCGCATAGGTGTTGTTGGCGTCCGATGCATTCAGCCAGACAATGCCTTTCTCGGCATCAAGCTCTTTCACCCGGTTATAGGTTTCGTCCGCATTCAGCTTCTCGGTCACCTTGTTATAGGTGATCAGCGACGTGCCGGTGTATTCCCAGTAAACGTCGATCTGGCCGTTCTCCATGGCCTGACGCAACGCGGCCGAGCCCATCCCGGCGCGGTTGTCCACGTCGAAACCATTGCTCGCAAGCAGTTGCTCGGTCATCGAAGACAGCAATTGCTGTTCGGTAAAGTTCTTGCCGCCGATGGTAATCTCGTCAGCATGCGCCACCGAGGCAAGCATCGCCGCACCCGCGGCGAACATTTTGGCAAAGCGTAGATACATAACATCGTTCCTTTCATACGTGAGTAAAGAAGCGCTGATTCAGCGCAGGGGATTAACACCTTTCGGGATCAGCCAAAGCTGCGCCTGCCCGATCAGGAAATCGACCAACACGGCCAGCGCTGCCGTCGGGATCGCACCGGCCAGCAACATGCCGGTGTCCATCAGGTCGATGCCGGTAAAGATAAGCTCGCCCAGACCGCCGCCGCCGATCAGGAAGGCCAGCGGCGTGGTGCCGACATTGATGGCCAAGGCCGTGCGGATACCCGAAAAGATCACGAACAGGGCATTGGGAAGTTCAACCTTGAACAGGATTTGCATCGGGCGCATGCCCATCCCGTGCGCCGCTTCCTTCAAATGTCCGGGAACCGCCAGCAGACCGGCATAGGTATTGCGCACAATCGGCAGAAGCGAGGCCACGAACAGGCCGAAGAACGCCGGCGTGAACCCGATGCCCAACAGGGTCATCGACAGTGCGATCACCGCCAGCGTCGGAATGGTCGTCCCGATGTTGAAGACCTGCATCAGGGTTTCGGCCACCCCCGCCATCGACGGGCGCGACAGCCAGATACCGACCGGAACACCAACAGCTATCGCCGCCAGCCCAGAGGCCAGAACAAGCACAACATGCTGCTTGGTCAGATAAACGATATCCTCCCAATAGGTGATCATCTGGTCGATCAGCCCCGAGAACCCGATCAGGATACCGATGCCCAGCATCAGCCATGGCAGGATGCGCAGACTTGGCGCGGATGCGGATGAATTGGCCATTGCGCTCTCCCTTACCGCTTGGCCTTCGCCGGCGCTCGGCGATAGGTCTCACCAAGGGCCGCCGTCACGGCGGGCTGCGTAACCACACCGGTGTAGCGGCCGCTTTCATCAACGCTGGCAAGCCACATGACGTCGTTCGCAAACATCTCCGAGACCACGGCGCGCAAATCTGCATGATGCGGCACCACGGCGGGCAATGGCCTCGCCAAGTCCTGAACCAAACCGCTGGCCCCTTTGAGCATCTCTGTACTCACGTAGCCAACCGGGTGTTGGTCCCCGTCGATCATCACCGCGATCGTGGCAGAGCTGTCGTTGAGAACGGCCAAAGCATCCTTGGCCTTGGAATGGCGCGACACGGCGGGCGCATCCTGATCGGCGATCTCTTCGACAGTGACCAGTCGCAGACGTTTCAAAGTCCGGTCGGCACCGACAAAATCGGCCACGAAGGCGTTCGAGGGATGCGCAAGAACATTGTCCGGGCTGTCATACTGTTCGATCACCCCGTCTTTGAAAATCGCGATCTTGTCCGCCATCTTCACCGCCTCGTCGATATCGTGGCTGACGAACATGATGGTCTTCTTGATTTCCGCCTGCATCTTGAGGAATTCGTCCTGAATGACCTCGCGATTGATCGGGTCGATGGCGCCAAAGGGCTCGTCCATCAACATCACGGGCGGGTCGGCGGCCAAGGCCCGGATCACGCCAACCCGCTGCTGCTGCCCGCCCGACAGTTCTTTCGGATACCGCTTGAGAAACAGCGCCGGGTCCAGCCCCACCAGCTCCAGCAACTCCGAGGCCCGCGCCTTGGCCTTCTTGCTCTCCCACCCCAAAAGCTTGGGTACGACACAGATATTCTCTTCGATCGTCATGTTGGGAAACAGGCCGATCTGCTGAATGACATAGCCGATGTTGCGGCGCAATTCGACGTCGTTCAGCGTCGAGGTGTCCTCGTCATTGATGAATATCTTTCCCGAGGTGGGCGCGATCAGCCGGTTGATCATCTTGAGCGCCGTGGTCTTGCCACACCCCGAAGGCCCCAGCAAAACACAGATTTCTCCCTCGGGCACCTCCATATCGACATCACGCGCGGCCACGATCTGGCCGTTCGGCGTGTCAAAAATCTTGGTGAGTTTTTCGAGTCTGATCATTAGGAAGTACTCCGGCGCTTAACGTCTCAGACCCTCAGGGGTCAGTCGTTTCTGAATTTTGAGAAGGGCGTAATCCGCCACGATGGCAAGAACCGAGACCGCCAAGGCGCCAGCAATCAATTGCCGTGGGTCCGTTTGGCTGATACCGCGAGAAATCAAAACACCCAGACCGCCAGCACCGATGTAAGCGGCAATCGCGGCGACCCCGATGTTCATCACCACGGCGGTTCGCACGCCCGCCATGATCACCGGAATGGCAAGCGGGATTTCCACCTGCCACAACCGTTGCAGGGGCGTCATGCCCATACCCCGCGCCGACTCGCGCAGGGCCGGTTCGACATTGGTGATCGCGGTATAGGTGTTTCGAATGATCGGCAGTTGTGAATACAGCAAGATCGCGATCACCGCCGGCAACCATCCGATCCCCTGCCCGATCAGCGACAGCACGGGGATCATCAAACCAAACAGCGCGATGGACGGCACCGTCACGATAATGGATGCCACGTAAAGAACGCCATCCGCCACCGCCCGGTTTTGCGTAATGGCAATCCCGATGGGTACCCCCGTAAGGATGGCCAGACCAACCGCAACCGTGACAATTGAGATATGCTCGATCGCGAGTCCGCCAATCACGTCCAGATTGGCGAATATAAACTGAAGCGTCTCCAAAAAACCTCCTCCCGGCTATTTTGGGTAACGAACTCCAGCTTA
>DATFKJ010000419.1:0-4425 GCA_035268705.1 Roseovarius sp.
GGGGTTCGTTGACCAAACCCCCGAGGAGATCGAGATCAACGCCCAAGGCGACCGCTTTGCCAATGCCATCGCCCGCGCCGGGTCAGAAGTTGGGCTTGGGGAATTGCAACGCATGGTCGAAACGCTGGCCCCCTTGCGGCGACTCACGACGACCTTCCGGTTCGAGGCTGGGTCGGCGCGGCTGGATGCGCAATCACGCTCGAACGTGCGGCAACTGGCCCGTGCGATGGAGGTCGGGCTTTACGATGCGCGGCGTCTGGTTTTCGTGGGATTCAGTGATGGCGAAGGCCCCGCCGCGGCCAACCGCGATATCGCGCTGCGCCGGGCGCAAACGGTGCGCGATGCCGTGATCAGTACCGCTGAAACCGCCAACCTCACGCGTATCAAGATGGAGGTCGAGGCCTTTGGCGAAGCGATGCCCATGGCCTGCGACGACAGCGCATGGGGCCGGCAAGTGAACCGGCGCGTCGAAGTCTGGGTGCGCTGACCGGGGCAAAGGGGGGGAAGGATTTTGCAAAATCCTTGCAAGCGGTTTCCAAACCGCTTGCCCGGCTCACAAATACCCCTCGGCGCGAAAACTCAACTCGCAGGATTTGCCGATGATAATGTGATCATGCAGCGTCAGGCCCAGCGCCTCGGCGGCGGCGCTGACCTGCGCCGTCATGGCAATATCGGCCTCGGATGGCGTGGGGTCACCCGAAGGGTGGTTATGCACAAGGATCAGCGCGCTCGCGTTCAAATGCAGCGCGCGTTTGACCACCTCGCGCGGGTAAACCGGCACATGGTCCACCGTCCCCTTGGCCTGTTCTTCATCGGCGATCAACACGTTCTTGCGGTCAAGGAAGAAAACGCGAAACTGCTCGGTCTCCCGGTGCGCCATGGTGGTGTGGCAATAATCCAGCAGGGCATCCCAGCTTGAGATGACCTGCCGCTGCATGACCCGTGCCCGTGACAGGCGGTGCGCGGCGGCCTCGATCACCTTCAGCTCGCAAATCACCGCCTCGCCCACGCCCGATATCTGGGCCAAGCGTTCCGGCGGGGCCGAAAGAACCCCGTTGAAATCCCCGAATTGATCCAAAAGCGCCCGCGCCAGCGGTTTCACATCCCGCCGGGGGATGGCGCGAAACAGGACCAGTTCCAAAAGTTCGTAATCCGGCATCGCCTGAGCGCCACCATCCAGAAAGCGCGCCCTGAGCCGCTTGCGGTGATCCTTGATGTAAGAGGGCAAGGCCCCCGCGCCCGCCACCGGCGTGGCGGGCGCTTCGTCGCTTTCGAAAAGCGGCAGGGGCATCTCGGAAAAGGCGTTGCGATGCGACATGGGCAAACCCTGCCGCAGCGAGATGAACGAAGGGTTAACGCACCTCTCAGCTTGCGGCCTTCATCAACCCTTCATCTTGCAACCGCACATGGGCGGAATCCAAAGCCTTGGTGGCCCGTTCGATCAGGGTGTCGATCTCGGGCTTGGTGATGACCAAGGGCGGCGAGATCACCATCCGGTCGCCCACGTGGCGCATCACCAGATTGTTAGCGAAACATTCCTCGCGACAGATCAGCCCGGCGGTGCCCGCATCAGCAGCGAACTTGGCGCGGCTGGCCTTCTCCGGCGTCAGGGCGATGGAGCCCATCAGCCCCACGATCTTGGCCTCGCCCACCAGCGGGTGATCGGCCAGAGCTTCCCACTTTTCTTTCAGGTAAGGCGCGGTCTGCGACCCGGCGCGGTCTACAATGCCTTCCTCCTCCAGAATGCGCAGGTTCTCAAGCGCCACGGCACAGGCCACGGGATGACCCGAATAGGTATAGCCATGCGCAAACTCGCAGGCGTTCATCACCTCGGCCACTTCGTCACAGACGATCGAGCCACCGATGGGCGCATAGCCGGAACTCAACCCCTTGGCGATTGTCATGATGTGCGGGCGGATGCCATAGGTTTGCGACCCGAACCATTGCCCCGTCCGGCCAAAGCCGCAAATCACCTCGTCGGCAATCAGCAGGATACCGTATTTGTCGCAAATCCGCTGAATCTCGGGCCAGTAGGTCTCGGGCGGGATGATCACGCCGCCCGCGCCTTGAATCGGCTCCGCGATAAAGGCGGCGACGCGGTTTTCGCCCAGTTCCAGAATCGCCTCTTCCAATTCCTGCGCGCGGGCAAGGCCGAATTCTTCGGGCGTCATGTCACCGGCTTCGGCCCACCAGTTGGGTTGGTTGATGTGGTGAATGTCGGGGATCGGCAAACCGCCCTGCGCGTGCATCCCCTGCATCCCGCCAAGGCTGGCACTGCCCACCGACGACCCGTGATAGGCGTTCTTGCGGCTGATGATGATGGTCTTGTCGGGCTTGCCCTTTTGCGCCCAATAGGTGCGGACAAGGCGGATGTTGGTGTCATTCGCCTCGGACCCCGACCCGGCATAGAACACGTGGTTCAGATCACCGGGCGCCAGTTGCGCCAGACGTTCCGAAAGCGCGATCACCGGAACATGGGTCGTCTGGAAGAAGGTGTTGTAATAGGGCAATTCCTTCATCTGCCGCGCGGCGGCCTCGGCCAGTTCGTCGCGGCCATAGCCAAGGTTCACGCACCACAACCCCGCCATGGCATCCAGAATCTCGTTACCGTCGCTGTCGGTCAGCGTGACGCCCTTGGCGCGGGTGATGACACGCGCACCTTTCGCGTTCAATTCGTCGCCATGGGTGAAGGGGTGCATATGGTGTGCGGCATCCAACGCCTGAAGTTCGGCGGTGGGCATATGGTTGGTGATCAGGGTCATGACCGGGCCTTTCGGTATCAACGATTCGGGACAGTCGGGCCATGCGTGGCCCCTTTTGTCCAGAATATGATCAAATTATTCCCTGTCAATCGAATCAGTATCACCCGCCCGGATCGTCCAATGACTGGCGCACTTGCTCCATTCCTTGGATCACATCCTCGCGGATCGCCCTTGCCGCGCCTTCGGCATCGCGGGCATGCATGGCGGCCAAAAGCTCCTTGTGTTTGTCGGGCAAATTCTGTGTTCCCATCCGCCCGCAGACGACCCTGAGCGATGGCCCGAACCGCAGCCAAAGGCCATCGGCCATGTCCGACAGGATCGGCGCCTCAGCCAGATTGTAAAGCTCCTTGTGGAAGCGGTAATTCAACTCAAGATACCCGCGCAAGTCACCGCGCGTGATCGCCGCATCAAGATCGGTATCGAGGCGTTCCAGATGGTCGAGATCGTCGGGCGCCGCGCGTTCAGTCGCACGAAGAGCAAGATGTGGGTCAAGCCATTGACGTGCAAGTATTAATTCACTCACATGATCGGCTGTCAAAAACGGCACGCAAACCCGCCTGTTGCCTTGGAACTCCAACGCGCCCTCGGCGGTCAGGCGGCGGATCGCCTCGCGCACCGGGGTCATTCCCGCGCCCAACCTGTCGGTCAGGCCCTGAATTGTCACCGCCTGCCCCGGGGCCAAGTCACCGAACAGCACCAGATCGCGCAATTTCCGATAGATCACCTCATGCGCGGGAAGGCGCCTTTCCGCCGCGCCTTGGGCGATCAAATTCTGTGCAACTTTGGTCATGCTTTCGGCCCCTGCGCGCAGTGCGTGTTTGTCATCGCTTGCGAGTTTAGCCACTGCGTGAAAACATTACCATATTGCCATAGGCGGAATTTTTTGATCAAATCCACCACCAAGGCACCAACAAGGATGCCATCCAACGGGAGACCAAGTATGAGAAACCTGATTCTGACCGCAACCGCCACCCTGGCCCTCGGCGCGATGACCGCCCAGGCCGAAGAGGTGCGCGTGTACAACTGGTCTGATTACATCGACGAAGACCTGCTGACCAAGTTCGAGGAAGAAACCGGCCTTGATCTTGTTTACGACGTCTTCGACAGCAACGAATTGCTGGAAACCAAGATGCTGGCCGGCGGTTCGGGCTATGACGTCGTGGTTCCGACCGGTAGCTTCCTGCTGCGTCAGATCCAAGCCGGTGCATTCCAGAAGCTGGACTACGACAAGCTGTCCAACTCCGATAACCTTTGGGACGTGATCAAGGACCGCCTGAAGGGATACGGCTCGGACGTAAAGATCAGCGATTATGCGATCAACTACATGTGGGGCACCACCGGCATTGGCGTGAACACCGGCAAAGTCGAAGAGGCACTGGGCGAAAACGCCCCGATCGACAGCCTTGCCCTTATCTTCGAGCCGGAGAACATGGAAAAGCTGGCCGAATGCGGGGTGCATTTCCTTGACGCGCCGGATGAGGTGATACCCGCTGCACTGACCTATCTCGGCTTCGATCCCAACAGCACCGACGCGGACCAGTTGGAAGAAGCCGGCGAGTTGATGATGTCGGTGCGTCCCTATGTGCAAAAATTCCACAGTAGCGAATACATCAACGGCCTGGCAAATGGCGATATCTGTGTCGCGGTTGGGTGGTCCGGCGAT
>DATFKJ010000420.1:0-3102 GCA_035268705.1 Roseovarius sp.
TTGGGCGCGCTGTTGGTTTCGCTGCGGTTGGGTTTGGTTTTGGCGCTGGCTTATCCGGTGCAGGTGGTGCGGCTTGGGCTGCGTGAGGGGGATTGGGCGCGGGCCTTTTTCAATGTGCTGGGCAAGTTTGCCGAGGCGCAGGGCGCGCTGGGCTATTACCTGTCGCGGCTGCGGGGGCGAAAACGTGGGCTTGTGGAATACAAGTGATCAGGCGCGGTTGCGGCGGGCCTCAAGCATCCGGCCCGGCAGCACGGCAAGGCATTTGAGGTAGCGCGGCCCGAGGCGCAGGGGGCTGGAGAGCGCGCGCCAGAGCCATTCCATTTTCAGCTTGCGGACGCAAAGCGGCGCGCGGCGTTGGTGGCCCGCGATGAAATCGAGGCCCGCGCCGATGGAGGCAAAGCCAGTGTGCGGCGCGAGGGCGCGGGCGCGGGCGGCGAGAGTTTCCTGTTTCGGTGCGCCGAGGGCAATGAAACATAGCGCGATGCCTTGGGTTTGCAGGTCAGTGCAGATTTGCGCGGCGGCCTCGCCTTGTGGGTCAAAGCCCATGGCGGGGGCGTGGGTATAGGCCACGGTGAGGCCGGGGATTTGCGCCATGAGGGTTTGGGCGGCCTTTTCAAGCGTGTCTTCGGTGCTGCCGACGAAACCCACCGGGCGGCCGGTTTCGGCGGCCAGTTCACAAAGCGGCACGATGAGTTCGGAGCCGGGCATCAGTTCAACCGGCTGGCGGGCGATGCGCGAAAGGGTGACGATGGGCCAGCCATCGGCCACGACCAGATCTTGCGCCGCGTAGGCGGTGGTGAAGGCGGGGGAGGCGTTCATCTTGACGATATGGTCGAGGTTGATGGTGGCCAGCGCGAAGCCTTCGCCCGCCTCAAGCTTTTGGCGGATATCGGCCATCAGGCCCGCACGGGTGGGCCGGTTGACGGTGATGACCTTATCGCGGAAGGCGAATTGCACTGAGATTACTCCGATACCACGTGGCCCCCGAGGCCATGTTTTAGGGGCAAATGCGCGCCAAGGCCAGAGGGGCGTTGCAGGGCGGCCATTGCCGAATGCGAAACGGTGTTTCGCGCAAACAGAGGGGCGACGGGGGCGCGGCGGAGTGGTATTGTCGCGCCCCAAGAGGCCCGCGCAGGACGCAAACAGACCGATATGCCCAACCCGATCGCCTATCTCGCCTTGATGCTCTGGCCGCTGGTCAGCGTGGTGCTGTTCAGGCGCCTTGCGCCTGAGCGTGCGGTGATCTGGACCATTCTGGGGGCTTACCTTGTGCTGCCGCCGATTGCGGAATTCGACCTGCCGCTGGTGCCGGATATGGACAAATTCTCGATCGCGAACATCTGTGCGTTTGCGGGGGCCTTGTTCATTCTCAAGGACAGGGTGCGGTTATTGCCAAGGTCGATGATCGCGATCATTCTGGCGCTGGGCTATGTTCTGGTGGCGATCCCGACAGTCTGGACCAACCGCGAGCCGATCATTTTCGAGGTGCTTGCGCAGGCCGACCCGATCCGGTTTGAAACCGGAAGCCTGCCGGGGCTGCGGTTGATCGACATGGCCTCGGTCCTGTCCAATCAGGTGATTGTCTTGCTGCCTTTCCTGTTGGGCCGGCATTATCTGGGGACGGACAAGGGGTTGCGGGAATTGACGCTGGCCTTTGCCATTGGTGGGTTGGCCTATTCCATCCCGTCGCTGTTCGAGATCCGCTTCAGCCCACAGTTGAACACCTGGGTTTACGGGTTTTTCCAGCACAGTTTCGCGCAGATGATGCGCGATGGGGGGTTCCGGCCCATCGTATTCTTGCCGCATGCCCTGTGGCTGGCCTTGTTCATGGTCACGACGATTGTTTCGGCGGTCGCCTTGGCACGCAATAGCGAAGGCGAGGAGCAGCGGCGGTGGATGGTGGCGGTGGTTTACCTGCTGATCGTGCTTTACCTGTGCAAAAGCCTTGCTTCGCAGCTTTATGCCCTGGGCCTTGTGCCGGTGGTTTTCCTGGCGCCGCATCGCTGGCAAGCGCTTTTGGCGGTGGTCTTGGCCATGGTCGCGATTTCATGGCCGATGCTGCGCAATCTGGGGCTTATCCCGCTGGAGGCGATCCTTGCGCAGGCCGAGGCGATCAGCCCGGACCGGGCGCATTCCTTGGGGTATCGCTTCGACAACGAGAACGCGTTGTTGGAGCGTGCGCATGAAAAGGATCTTTTCGGCTGGGGCGGATGGGGCCGCAACCTTGTGCGGCACATGGAGACGGGACAGATTCTTTCAATCCCGGATGGCCGTTGGATTCTGACATTCGGCACCTTCGGCTGGTTCGGGTATCTGTGCGAAATGGGGTTGCTGGCCTTTCCGATGCTGCTGCTGTTCTTGCAGATCGGCAAGGCCGGGCGGAGCCTGTCGCCCTTTGCCACGCCGATGGCCCTAATTCTGGGGGCGACGATGGTGGATATGCTGCTGAACGATACGCTGGTGCCGGTTATGTGGTTGGTGGCGGGGGCCGTGCTTGGCTATGCCGAGACCCTGCGGTTCGGACCGGAAAAGGCGCCGCGCCCCTTGTTCGGCGACGGGCCGGTGATTGGCAGGTCGCGTCGTGAGGCCGAGCGACGGACGCTTCTGTAGCAGCGATTCTATGGGTGTGGATCGCGCCAAGTTTTCAATTGTGGCAGATTGTTCACTATCATGGAACAATTCCCTATATTGAAGTAAAGTTGTCGCGCTCAACTTGGGGTGCAACCCAAGGTGGAAAAATAAAAGTGACGAAAAATCAATGAGATAAGGGAAGGGCTTGCGTGTAAATTCGCCTCGCCGCTATGGGAATGGCATCACATTATATATAGTGGAGTGGGGGCATTTGCAGGTCTAATGACATGTCGAATGCGTGTAACGAGTGGGTAAATGCCGAACAAATGCAGTCGGGGGATGACGACCCCATTGCGATTGTCGGGATGGCGGTCGATCTGCCTGGGGCGCCCACGGCGAACCATTTCTGGGAGAACCTTCGCAACGGGGTCGAATCGATCGAGCCGTTGGACGAAGAGGCATTGCTTGCCGCGGGCGAGTCGGCCGAGCGTATCCATCACAAGGATTACGTGGCTGCGGCGGCGCGCATGG
>DATFKJ010000421.1:0-5043 GCA_035268705.1 Roseovarius sp.
CAGCCGATCCAGCAGCGCATAGGCGTCAGGGCCCTCGACAAGCACCTTGGTGAAGACGGTCACGTCCATGATGCCGACACACTCGCGCACTGCTTTGACTTCGGCTGCCACCATGTCGTCGACCACTGTGCGGCGGAAGGAATAGTGGTCCTCCTGCGCCACGCCATCCTTCGCAAACCAGCGCGGGCGCTCGAAGCCGTAGACCTCTTCATGCACAGCCCCTTTGGCTTTCAGCCTCTCGTGCAGGGGCGACGGCTTGATCGGGCGCCCCGCAAGACGGTTGAAATGCGGGAAGGGGATTTCGTGGCGCAGGCAGTAATCCTCGCGGGCCTTCACGACCTGCCATTCCTTGGTTGCATAGCTGCCAAAGCGGCGCGGATCATAGTCGCGCATCGAAATATCCGCCGCCCCATGCACCATCCAGCGCGCGAGTTCACGGGTCAGCCCCGGGCCCCAGCCGATGCCGATCTGGGTGCCGCAGCAACACCAGTAATTGCGCACACCGGGCGCAGGACCAATCAGCGGGTTGCCATCGGGCGGATGCGAGATCGCGCCATGCACGTCTCTGGTGATGCCGAGGTTCGCAAAGATCGGCATGCGGTTGAGGCTTTCCTCAAGCCACGGCATGACACGGTCATAGTCGGCATCGAAGAGCTCGTTTTCGGCCTCCCACGGGCAGTGATCTTCCCACACCGTATTAGGGTTGGCCTTTTCATAGATGCCGATCAGGCCCTTTTTCTGTTCCATCCGGATGTAGCCCGACACCTTGCGGTCATCGCGGATCACCGGCAATTCACGATCGAGATATTGGAATTCCGGCACCACGTCGGTGACGAAATAATGGTGGGTCATCGAGGTCATCGGCAGTTGCAGCCCCGACCATTCGCCCATCTGGCGGGCATAGGTGCCGCCCGCGTTGACCACATGCTCGCAAGTGATAGTGCCTTGTTCGGTCTCGACCACCCATTCGCCTGAGGGCGCTTGGGTGATGTTCGTCGCGCGGCAGCGGCGGATTATCCGCGCGCCTTTGGCCCGTGCACCGGCTGCCATGGCCATGGTGACATTGGTCGGATCCACATGGCCGTCATCAGGCGTATGAAGCGCGCCCAAGACGCCTTCGAGGTTGTAGAACGGATGCAACGCGGCAACCTGTTCTGGCCCTACCAGCGCGATGTTGAACCCCAGCGTGCGCCCGACAGAGAGCGTGTGGCGCAGCCAGTCCATCTCGTCTTCCGTATAGGCCAGCCGGAACGAGCCGCAGCCGTGCCATGTCACCGCTTGCCCTGTCTCGGCCTCAAGCGCGCCGGAATAAAGCCCGATGTTGTAATCGACGCATTTGCCAAGGCTGAAGCTGGATGTGGAATGGGTGATCTGGCCTGCCGCATGCCATGTGCTGCCGGATGTCAGCTCCGCCTTCTCAAGCAGAACCACGTTTTCCCCCCAGCCCTCATGCGCCAAATGGTAGGCCAGCCCGACCCCCATCACACCGCCGCCGACGATGACCACGCGGGCGTGGGTGGGGAAGGTTTTTTCCGACATGGTCGCATCCTTTGTCTGGGAGTCGCAAAATGTGTGGACAGGCTAAATGGACGTATGTACCATTGTCAATCATGAATGGCACAAATGTTTCAAATCAGGTTCTGGACAGGCTGACCGAAGAATGGGACGCCCTGACGCCGGAGGCGCAAAAGGCGGCACGCTACGTGCTGGAGAACCCCAATGACGTGGGCGTATCCACCGTGCGCGAGATTGCAGAGGCCGCGAAGGTCAAGCCCAACACCTTTGTGCGCATGGCGCGCCAAGTGGGCTTTGAGGGGTACGAGGATTTTCGCGCGCCCTTCCGCGATGCGATCCGGCAAGGCACCGTCAGCTTTCCCGACCGCGCACGCTGGCTGCAGGAAATCCGCAAGTCCGGCGATCTGGGGGGGCTTTATGCCGATATGGCCGAGGCGGCGATCCGCAATGTCGAAGACACCTTTGCAGGCATTGATGCCGAGGCGATGAAGGTGGCGGCCGAGGCGATCTGGGCCAGCCGACAGGTGTTTACGCTTGGTGTCGGCGTAAACAACGCCAATGCGCGCAACTTCACCTATCTGGCCTCCACCGGTATGACGCAGTTCCATGCCATCCCGCGCCCCGGCTCCACGGCGGTGGATGATCTGGCTTGGGCCGACAAGCGCGATGTTCTGATCGCCATGTCGATGCGCCCCTACCGGACGGAAGTGATTGCCGCGCTTGAGGTTGCCCGCGAGCAAGGCATGACCATCATCGGCCTTAGCGACAGCCCCGCCAGCCCGATCATCCGCGCCGCGGACCACGGGTTTGTCGTTGCAGTGGATACGCCGCAGTTCTTTCCGTCCTCCGTCTCGGCCATCGCGCTTCTGGAAACGCTGCTGAGTTTCGTGATCGCCGTCGCCTCTGAGGAAATCATTGAGCGGGTCGAGAAATTTCATCAACGCCGCCACAAGCTTGGTATTTATCTGGAGGAGCCGGAATGAACATCCAGGCAGACACCGTGCGCTCTCTTGCGGCACGGTATTATACCGATCCGCATGTGTTCGAGGTGGAAAAAGCCGGCGTTCTGGCGCGCACATGGCAATTTGCGGGCCATGCCAGCCAATTGGAAAACCCGGGCGATTATTTTGCCTTCGAGATCGCGGATGAAAGCCTGTTTTGCATCAAGGGGCGCGACGGGGTCATTCGCACCTTCTACAACGTCTGCCAGCACCGCGCGCATCAACTGGTCAGCGGTGAAGGGTCAACACGCGTTGTTGTCTGCCCCTATCACGCATGGACCTACGAGCTGACGGGTGGCCTGCGCGCCGCCCCCAACACCAAATCCGTCGACGGCTTCGACAAGTCGAAAATCTGCCTGACCGAGGTGCGGACCGAAGAGTTTCTGGGCTTCATTTTCGTCAACCTCGATGCGGACGCAAAGCCCATGGACGATTGGTTCCCGAACGCCCGCGCGGAACTTGAGAGCTTCGTGCCGCAGTGGGCAGAGCTGAAGCCGTTGGAATGGGTGGAGATTCCCGAAAGCTGCAACTGGAAGGTTTCGATCGAGAATTACTCGGAATGTTACCATTGCAGCCTGAACCACCCGACGTTTTCGACAGGCGTGATCAAACCCGAGACCTACGACATTCAGCCCCAAGGCTACTGCCTTCGCCATACCACGGAATCTGGCCCGCTGGATCAGATGACCTATGACATTAACAGCGGGTTCGAAAACAACGACAAATATTCAAGCTGGTTCCTCTGGCCGATGTTCTCGTTCCAGGTCTACCCGGGAAACCTGCTCAACACCTATCACTGGCGCGCAATAGACGCCGGTCATGTGGTGGTCTGGCGCGGCTGGTATTCCATTGGCGGCTATGACGATGAAACCGTCCGCCGCATGGCCCAACAGGACCGCGCCACCACTGTCGAGGAAGATATCCACCTTGTGGAAAGCGTCCAGCGCGGCCTCAAATCGCGCGGCTACGTGCCCGGGCCTTTGGTTGTTGATCCCAAGTGCGGCGTGAATTCGGAACATTCGGTGATGCACCTGCAACGCTGGATGCGCGAGGCAATTGATGGCTGACATCAAGGATTATTGGCAGAACTACATCGACGGCGCATGGGTAGATGGCGGCGCGGGCCGGATCGATGTGCTTGATCCAGCGACGGGAGGCGTGCTGGCCGTCCATGCGCTTGCGGATGCAAGCGACGTGGACCGTGCGGTGCAGGCGGCCAAGCGCGTCCACCTTTCGGGTGCCTTGCGCGACATGCGCCCGATCGAGAGGGGACGACTGGTGCAAGCGATGGGCCGCTATCTGCTGGAGCAAAAGGACAACATCGCCCGTGTGTTGACGCTGGAACAGGGCAAACCGCTTTGGGAGGCCATGGTCGAAGTCGAAGGGGCGGCGCTCTATTTCGAGTATTACGGCAATCAGGCCAGCGCCGTTGAAGGCCGATCTATTCCGCTCGGTGCGGGCTATTTCGACTGGACGGAACACGAGCCGCTTGGCGTGTCAGCGCAGATCATCCCGTGGAACTACCCGCTTGAGATGACCGCGCGGTCTCTGTCCGCCGCACTGGCCACGGGCAACGCCTGCGTGGTCAAAACGCCCGAATTGACGCCGCTGACCAACGCATGGTTCGCTCATGCAGCCGAGGCCGTGGGCCTGCCCAAAGGGGCAGTCAACATCTTGTGCGGATTGGGGCAAGACGCGGGTGTGGCTCTGTCAGCGCATCGCGATGTGAATCATATTGTTTTTACTGGCTCCGTTGCTACTGGGATCGCAATTGCCACAGCCGCCGCTCGCAACGTGGTGCCGTGTGTGCTGGAACTTGGAGGCAAATCCGCCGCCATCGTGCATGCAGATGCAGACCTTGAAGCATTCGAGAATGACATCCGTTGGGGCATCTACTTCAACGCGGGCCAAGTGTGTTCGGCAATGTCCCGCGTGATCGTGCATGAGAGCCGCCACGACGAGATGCTGGAGCGCGCCGAAGCGGTCGCGCGGAGCCTCTCCGTCGGGCCGGGCATCGAGCGGGATGCTTTCGGTACAAACATGGGCGCGATGGTGTCTCAGGCGCAACGCGACCGCGCCGTCGGTATGGTCGCCGCAGCACAAGATCAGGGCGCACAGCTGGCAACCGGCGGTCATGCGCTCAACCGCGCGGGGGCCTTCATGGAACCAACGGTTCTGACGGTGACACCGGACATGGAAATCGCCCGCGAGGAGGTCTTTGGCCCCGTGCTTTCCGTCATGCCCTTCCGCAGCGACGCCGAAGCCATCGAGATCGCCAACGGGACCGATTATGGCCTTGTCGCGGGCGTGTTCACCGCCGATCTGGACCGCGCCACCACTGCCGCACGCGCCCTGCGCGCGGGACAGGTGTTCGTCAACGAATGGTACGCAGGCGGCGTGGAAACGCCTTTTGGTGGCTACGGCAAATCCGGTTATGGCCGCGAAAAAGGGCGCGAGGCGCTTTGGAATTACGTGCAGACCAAGAATGTCGCCGTCAGGCTGAAAGGATAGCCCCATGAGCATACTT
>DATFKJ010000422.1:0-4668 GCA_035268705.1 Roseovarius sp.
CCGGCAACCATGCGGTCGCCGACGTTGGTTTCGAACACCAGTTCCTGTGCCTTGCCCTCACCCTCGGCTTCGAAATCGACGGCGACGAAGGGCGCGTCATCGACGGTGATTCCCACCTTTTCGACGGGCGTGACGAGAAAATACTTGTCATCGTCTTTCCGCAGAATGGTGGAAAACAGCCGCACAAGCTCGGGCCGTCCAATGGGTGTGCCAAGGTAGAACCACGTGCCGTCGCGGGCGATGCGCATGTCCAAATCACCGCAAAACGGCGGATTCCACTGATGCACAGGCGGCAGGCCCTTGCCTTGGGCGGCGCGGGCGGCCTCGGCTATGCTTTCGGCTGACGGGGTCGTGATCGTGTCTTTGCTCATTGCTTTTGCCATTTCCATCTCGCGCGATACACTCATGGGGAAGGATATAGATCACAGGAGGGTTTTGCCATGTCCGATGATGCCGATCTTTTGGCCGGGCTTGAGGCGCTTGAAGGAAAACTTGCGCAGGCGCGGGCCTCGATCACCCGCCGGTTCATCGGGCAGGAGCGGGTTGTTGACCTGTCGCTTTCGGCGTTGTTGTCGGGCGGGCATGGGTTGTTGATCGGCCTTCCGGGCTTGGGCAAGACCCGGTTGGTGGAAACGCTATCGACGGTCATGGGGCTGGACGCCAACCGGGTGCAGTTTACGCCGGATTTGATGCCCGCCGATATCCTGGGTTCGGAAGTTTTGGAGACCGGGGCCGATGGCACGCGAGAATTCAAGTTCATCCCCGGCCCGATTTTCTGCCAGCTTTTGATGGCCGACGAGATCAACCGGGCCTCGCCGCGGACGCAATCGGCCCTGTTGCAGGCGATGCAGGAGCGGCAGGTAACGGTCGCGGGGCAAGACCGCCCGCTGACCCCGCCCTTTCACGTGCTGGCCACGCAGAACCCGATCGAACAGGAAGGCACCTATCCCTTGCCCGAAGCGCAGTTGGACCGCTTCTTGGTGCAGATCGACGTGCCTTACCCCGACCGCGATACCGAGCGCGACATCCTGCTGGCCACCACCGGGGCCGAGGAAGAGGCGGCGCATCAAGTCTTTACTCCCGAGGAATTGATGGCGGCGCAGGGGATGTTGCGCCGGATGCCCGTGGGCGAAGGCGTGATGGAGGCGATTTTGAATTTGGTCCGCGCCTTCCGCCCCGAAGACCCCACCGCCACCGACGCGGTGCGCGCCTCGGTCGCTTGGGGGCCGGGGCCGCGTGCCGCGCAGGCGCTGATGCTGACTTGTCGGGCGCGGGCGATGTTGCAGGGGCGTCTGGCCCCCGACATTGATGATGTGGCCACCATGGCGCAGCCGGTGTTGGTGCATCGTATGGCGCTGAGCTTTGCTGCGCGGGCGCGGGGCGAAAGCCTTGATCGCCTGATTTCTGATACGGTTGCCGAGATCACCCGGACAGAGGCGGCCGCGTGACCCAAACCGCCCCCCTACGACCAAGGGCCGAGGCCGAAGCCGCCGCCCTTCCCCCGCTGCTGGCCCGGGCCGAGCATTTGGCGGGGACTGTCCTGTTGGGCGAGCATGGCCGCAGGCGGGCGGGGGTTGGTGATGACTTCTGGCAGTATCGCCCGATGCAGCCGGGGGATTCGCGGCGCATGATTGATTGGCGCCGCTCGGCGAAATCGGACACGCAGTTCATCAAGCAACGCGAGTGGCAGATCGCCCAAAGCGTCACGCTTTGGGTGGATGGTGCGGCCTCGATGCGTTTTGCCTCGGATGAGGGCTTGCCGCAGAAGGCTGACCGCGCGCGCCTTCTGGCGCTGGCCACGGCGATTTTGCTGAGCCGTGCGGGCGAGCGTGTCGGGCTTTCGGGCAGTGACCTGCCGCCGCGCCGGGGGCAGGTGCAGATTACCCGGCTGACCGAGGCGTTGACCCGCGAAGAGGGCGAGGCCCCCGATTACGGCGCGCCGGAATTGCGGGGGATGCTGCAGCATTCCCGGGCGCTGTTCCTGTCGGATTTCATGGGGCCGGTGGAAGGCGCACGCGCCGCGCTGACCAAGGCCGCCGACCGCGGTATTCGCGGCGTTGTTCTGCAAGTACTGGACCCTGCCGAGGAAAGTTTCCCCTATCGCGGGCGGACGATTTTTGAATCCATCGGGGGTAGTTTGAGCCATGAAACGCTCAAGGCTTCGGAACTGCGCGACCGGTATCTGGAGCGGCTGGCCAAGCGCAAGGCCGAGTTGCAGGATCTTTGCGCCGCGACCGGCTGGCAATATGGGTTGCACCACACGTCGGATTCGGCGCAATCGGCGCTTTTGTGGCTCTATTCCGCCTTTGAACGGGGGGCCGCGCGATGATGATTGGCCCCATTGGATTTGCCGCGCCATGGCTTTTGGTGGCGTTGGCGGCCTTGCCGATCCTGTGGCTGATCCTGCGGGCGGTGCCGCCCGCGCCCATTCGCCGCCGGTTTCCCGGCGTGGCGCTATTGCTGGGCCTGCGCGACGACGACAGCGTCACGGACCGGACGCCGTGGTGGCTGTTGCTGCTGCGGATGCTGGCGGTGGCGGCGATAATTATCGGGCTGGCCGGGCCGGTCTTGAACCCGCGCGCCGAAGGAGAGGAGGCGCGCACCGGGCCGCTTTTGATCATGATGGACGCATCATGGGCCAGCGGGCGTGATTGGCCCGCGCAAGCGGATTTGCTGGAGTCGATGCTGGCCGAGGCGGGGCGCGCGGCGCGGCCCGTGGCGCTTTTGCGGCTGTCGGACCCGGAACCACCCACATTCCAAGCCGCCGAAAGCTGGCGCAGTCGTTTGACCGGGTTGACGCCCAATCCTTGGGCGCCTGCGCCCGAGACCATGGTTGTGGCCGAAACGCTGCCGGAAGGAGACTTCGAAACACGGTGGTTCTCGGACGGGTTGGCGCGCGAGGGGCGCGGAGAATTGCTTGAGGCACTTGAAGCGCGCGGGCCGGTGACGGTGCATGAAAGCCCCGCGCCCACCTTTGCCCTGCGTCCCGCGGTGATTGCCGATGGTATTGTTGAACTGACCGCGCTGCGCGCCCGGCCCGGTGGGGAACGCGAAGTGACGGTCGAGGCGCATGGCCGTGACCCGCAGGGGGTTGCCCGGCTGTTGGCCACATTGCCGCTGACCTTCGCGGACGGCGAGGTGCAGGCGACTGGCGAATTGTCCTTGCCCGCGGAGTTGCGCGCCCGCCTGACCCGGTTCGAAATTGCCGGGCAACCGCAGGCCGGGGCCGTGAGCCTGACCGACGATAGCCTGAAGCGGCGCGAGGTGGCCTTGATTGCCGGGCGCGAAGACCGCGAGGGGTTGGAGCTTCTTTCGCCGCTGCATTACCTTGAGCAGGCTCTGGAGCCGTCGGCGGATATGCTGGATGGCGCGCTCATGGATATCCTGCCAGCCAATCCTGATGTGATCGCACTGGCCGATGTGGCGACGCTGGCCGCTGCCGAGCAGGAGGCGCTTTTGGAGTGGACCGAAGACGGCGGGATGCTGTTGCGCTTTGCCGGGCCGCGCCTTGCGGCCTCGGATATTTCCCGCGAGACCGAGGCCCCCTTGATGCCCGTGCGCCTTCGGGCCGGAGGGCGAAGCGTGGGCGGGGCGATGTCGTGGGGCGAACCCAAGGCGCTGGCCCCGTTTGTCGAGGACAGCCCGTTTTTCGGGCTTTCGATCCCGGATGACGTCACGGTGTCGGCGCAGGTCATGGCGCAGCCCGACCCGACGCTGGCCAATCGGGTGATCGCGCAACTGACCGATGGCACCCCGCTGGTGACGCGCAAACAGGTAGGCTCGGGGCAGGTTGTTCTGTTTCACGTCACGGCCAATGCCGAATGGTCGAGCCTGCCTTTGTCGGGTCTGTTCGTACAGATGCTGGAGCGGTTGGCGGTGTCCTCGGTCGTGGCGAAACCCGACGCTGCCGAACTTGAGGGGACAACGTGGCAACCAGCGCAGGTTCTGGATGGTTTCGGGCGGCTGGACGATGCCGGAACGCTGCCAGGGGTTGCCGGGGAAGCCTTGATAGAGCCGGTTTTGGGGCCAGAGTTGCGCCCCGGTTTATACGACGGGCCGGAGCGCCGGCTTGCCCTGAACGTGACAAAACCGGACACCACGCTGGCCCCCATGGCTTGGCCCGCGCGGGTGCCGGTGGAGGGGCTGGCACGACCACCCGAGGCGCCACTGGGTGGTTGGCTTCTGGGATTGGCGATGCTGCTTTTGATGGGGGATATCATTGCCTCTCTGGCCCTGTCGGGGCGGTTGATGCCCGCCCGCGCCACGGCAGTTCTTATGGCGGGCCTGATGTTGAGCGATGCACCGATGGCGCAGGCGCAGCAAGGCACGGACAAGCCGCTTGAAGCCGCAACCGAGGTGGTGCTGGCGCATGTCTTGACCGGGAACCAAGAGCTGGACAAGACGGCGAATGCGGGGCTCTTGGGGCTTTCCGAGACCCTGTTTTTCCGCACCTCGGTCGAGCCTGCCGACCCGATTGGCGTTAACCTTGAGACCGACGAATTGGCGGTTTATCCGCTGCTTTATTGGCCGATCACGCGTGATCAGCCGATCCCGTCGGATGAGGCCTATGCCAAGCTGAATACATATTTGCGCACCGGGGGGATGATCCTGTTCGATACGCGCGATGCCAACGTGGCGGGCTTCGGGGCCTCTTCGCCCAATGGTCAG
>DATFKJ010000423.1:0-4875 GCA_035268705.1 Roseovarius sp.
TAGCTGCCGCAGCCATTGCCGGATTTCCAGTCGATCCCGTCATCAGAGGCGGGGCAGATCACCAGGTGATAGTCGCTGAGGATGAAGGGGAAGTCGGCATTGCCGCCCGACAGCGTGAAGACGACCGTGTCGTTGCCCTCGATCGAGATTTCCTCGATCGGTGCAACGATCGGGCCTGCGGCGGATGTCGAATCCTCGCCGCGGTGATGGTTGATCGAGGCGACCACATCTTCGGGCGTGACGGTCTTGCCGTCGTGGAACGTGACGCCCTGGCGCAGCTTGAAGCGCCATTCGCTGGCGTCCTCGGAGGCTTCCCAGCTTTCGGCCACTTCGGGTACGAGCGAGCCGTCGGTCGCGACCTCGGTCAGGCGGCCATGCACAGCGAAACCAAGCGCCAGCATGTAGCCGTTTTCCCATTGGCCGGGATCGAGCGTGTCGGTTGTCTGGCCGTGCCCCTTGGCGACGCGCATGTGCCCGCCGCGCTTGGGTGCGGCCCAGGCGCCGCCCATGGGCAGCGTCGCGGCGATCGCGCCGGCTGCCGTGGTCTTCAGAAATCCGCGGCGATCAAGCATTCCGCCTTTGATAAGTGACATCGTGGTTTTCTCCCTGTTTCCTTCGGTGTCGTTTCGATTGGTGCTTCCCGGCGAGTCCCGGAACGTGTCACGCTTTCAGGCGCGCCATGTCCAACCGGAAAAGAGACGCCGTCATGCGAGCGTGTGCTGCACGGTTCCGGAAGCGACATTTCCCATACGTTTCCGACGTTAATATGTCGGCGTCATGAAGCGCAACGTGATTGTTGGGTGTTTCGGGTCTTGAGGGGTTTCCTTCGTTTTTTATTGATTGACGAGTCAATTAAACACGAATAGGCCAGACTGACAACAGCCAAGGATCAAGACGTTGCCCAAGGTCGGAATGGAACCGATACGCCGCTCGGCATTGGTCGAGGCGACCATCCACGAGATCGGCGCCTGCGGCTCGCTCGATGTGACGGTCAGCCAGATCGCACGCCGCGCGGGCATGTCGAGCGCCCTGGCGCATCACTATTTCGGTTCCAAGGAACAGATTTTTGCCGCTGCGATGCGCCATATCCTGACGATTTACGGCGCCGAAGTGCGCGGCGCGCTGGTCATGGCCGCGACCCCGCGCGCCCGAATCGAGGCCGTGATCCGCGCCAGTTTCGGCCCTGCGCAATTCCGCACCGAGATGGTCTCGGCCTGGCTCAACTTCTACGTCCAGGCGCAGAAGTCCGACGAGGCGCGCCGCCTTCTGCATATCTACCAGCGCCGCTTGCGCTCGAATCTGCATCACGCGATTCGACAGATCGCACCGCGCCAGGCGCATGTGCTGACGCGCGGCCTCGCGGCGATGATCGACGGGCTTTACATCCGTCAGGCCCTGCGCGCCGAACCGCTGGAACCCGAGCGCGCCATCGACGTGCTGCTGCACTACGTTGACACGACTCTGGAGGCCGAGACGCGATGACCAAGACGCCCAACATCCTGATCCTGATGGTCGACCAGCTCAACGGCACCCTGTTTCCCGACGGCCCGGCCGAATGGCTGCACGCGCCCAACCTGCGTGCGCTGGCCGCGCGCTCGACCCGCTTTGCCAATGCCTATACCGCCAGCCCGCTTTGTGCGCCGGGCCGCGCAAGCTTTATGTCAGGGCTTTTGCCGTCGCGCAGCCGGGTCTATGACAACGCCGCTGAATTCAGCGCCGATATCCCAACCTATGCCCATCATCTGCGGCGGGCCGGATATCAGACCTGCCTGTCCGGCAAGATGCATTTCGTCGGTCCCGATCAGTTGCACGGCTTCGAAGAGCGCCTGACAACCGATATCTACCCCGCCGATTTCGGCTGGACCCCGGATTACCGCAAGCCCGGTGAGCGGATCGACTGGTGGTATCACAACCTCGGGAGCGTCACCGGGGCGGGGGTGGCCGAGATTTCCAACCAGATGGAGTATGACGACGAGGTCGCCTATCACGCCACCCGCAAGGTCTATGATCTGGGCCGCGGGCAGGACGCGCGCCCTTGGTGCCTGACGGTCAGCTTCACCCACCCGCATGATCCTTATGTGGCGCGCCGCAAATACTGGGATCTTTATGAAGGGTGCGAGCACCTTCTGCCGCAGGTTCCGGCGATGGACTACGAAGATCACGATCCGCATTCCAAGCGGATTTTCGATGCCAACGATTGGCGCAGCTTCGACATCACCGAGGACAATATCCGCCGCTCGCGCCGCGCCTATTTCGCCAATATCTCTTACCTCGACGACAAGATCGGTGAGGTGATGGAGGCCTTGCGCGGCACCCATCAGGAGGAGGAAACCATTATACTCTTCGTCTCGGATCACGGCGATATGCTGGGCGAACGCGGGTTGTGGTTCAAGATGTCCTTTTTCGAGGGATCGGCCCGCGTGCCGCTGATGATCTCGTCGCCCAATATGGCCCCGGGGCTTGTCACCGAGGCGGTCAGCAATATCGACGTCTGCCCGACGCTTTGTGATCTGGCGGGTGTTTCGATGGAGGAGGTGGCAGCATGGACCGAGGGCCAAAGCCTTGTCCCGCAAGGCCAAGGCACCACGCGCAGCGCGCCGGTGGCGATGGAATATGCCGCCGAGGCCTCCTATGCGCCGCTCATCTGCCTGCGGGAAGGCAAGTGGAAATTCACCCGCTGCGCGCTTGACCCCGATCAACTCTTCGATCTGGAGGCCGATCCGCAGGAACTGACCAACCTTGCCGAAGATCCGGGCCATGCGGAAACGTGCAAATATTTCAGCGACATGGCCGATGCCCGTTGGTCTCTCGACCAATTCGACGCACAGGTGCGCGAAAGCCAGGCCCGCCGCTGGGTGGTCTACGAGGCGCTGCGGCAGGGCGGCTATTACCCGTGGGATTACCAGCCGCTGCAAAAGGCCTCGGAACGCTACATGCGCAACCACATGGACCTCAACGAGGTGGAAGAAAACCAACGGGTCCCGCGTGGCGAATAACCTCTTCTTCTGTTCCCAAATATCCCCGCCGGAGGCTGCATGACCTATCCAACCCAACCCAAGGCCAGTCATTTCGTGAACGGTCAATACATAGACGATGAAACCGGCACGCCGCTGCCCGTCATCTACCCCGCCACAGGCGAGGAAATAGCACGGCTGTACGAGGCCACGCCCGACATCCTGAATGCTGCGATCAGCGCGGCCGAGGCCGCACAAAAGGAGTGGGCGAAACTGTCGGGGATGGAGCGGGGCCGGGTGCTGCGCCGGGCCGCCGACATCATGCGCGACCGCAACCATGACCTGTCGGTGCTGGAGACCATGGACACCGGCAAACCCTATCAGGAAACCAGCGTCGCTGATGCCACCAGTGGCGCGGATGCTTTGGAATATTTCGGCGGTTTGGCCGCCTCCCTGACGGGCGAGCATATCCCGCTGACGGATGGTGACTGGGCCTATACCATCCGTGAACCCCTTGGTGTCTGCGCCGGGTTGGGGGCGTGGAATTACCCCACGCAGATCGCTTGCTGGAAGGCCGCGCCGGCCTTGGCCTGTGGCAATGCCATGGTGTTCAAGCCGTCGGAAACCACGCCCTTGTCGGCGCTCAAGGTGGCCGAAATCCTGATGGAAGCGGGCGCGCCTGCGGGCCTGTTCAACGTCGTGCAAGGCAAGGGGGGCGTTGGCGCGCCCTTGGTCACGGACCCGCGGATTGCCAAGGTCTCGCTCACAGGCTCGGTACCCACGGGGCGCAAGGTTTATGCGGCGGCGGCTGAGGGCATGAAGCATGTCACCATGGAGTTGGGTGGCAAATCCCCCATGGTGGTCTTTGACGATGCCAGTCTTGAGGATGCCATCTCGGGCGCGATTTTGGGGAATTTCTATTCCACGGGCCAAGTCTGTTCCAACGGCACCCGTGTTTTCGTGCATAAGTCGATCAAGGAGGCATTCTTGTCCCGAATGGCTGAACGCCTGAAAGGCGCGGTCATCGGCGACCCCTTGGACGAGAAAACCAGCTTTGGCCCGATGGTCAGCGAAGCGCAGTTGCAGATCGTGCTTGGCTTTATCGAGAAGGGCAAGGCCGAGGGCGCGCGCCTGATCACCGGGGGCAACCGGATCGACAAACCGGGGTGCTGGATCGAACCCACGGTGTTCGCGGATGTCAGTGACGATATGAACATCGCGCAGGAGGAAATCTTCGGCCCGGTCCTGAGCATCTTGGATTTCGAAGACGAGGACGAGGTGATCGCGCGGGCCAATGCCACGCCTTACGGGCTGTCCGCAGGCGTCTATACCCGCGATTTGCAGCGCGGTCACCGGGTGATCGGACAGCTTCAGGCGGGCAGTTGTTTCATCAACTCCTATAACGACGCGCCGGTCGAGGTGCCCTTTGGCGGGGTCAAGGCCTCGGGCGTGGGGCGCGAAAACTCGAAAGAGGCGATCGCGCATTATTCACAGGTCAAATCCGTCTACGTCCGCATGGGCGAGACCGAGGCGCCTTTCTGACGCGTCAAACCCGGGGGGATTCGGGGATATGGAAGCAGATTACATCATCGTGGGCGCGGGTAGTGCGGGCTGCGCCATGGCTTATCGGCTGTCCGAGGCGGGCCACAGCGTGCTGGTGCTGGAGCATGGCGGCAGTGATGCGGGGCCGTTCATCCAGATGCCCGGCGCGCTGTCGTATCCGATGAACATGCGCCGCTATGACTGGGGCTATCAAAGCGAGCCCGAGCCGCATTTGGGCAACCGCCGCTTGGCCTGTCCGCGCGGCAAGGTGATTGGCGGGTCAAGCTCGATCAACGGCATGGCCTATGTGCGCGGCCATGCGCATGACTTCGACCATTGGCGCGATTCCGGCGCCGAGGGCTGGGGCTATGCCGATGTG
>DATFKJ010000424.1:0-13377 GCA_035268705.1 Roseovarius sp.
CGCGCGGGCGCAGGACGACGGGCTGGCTTGGGTTCAGATCGAAGCGCAGCCAAGCTTGGCCCAAGCGCAGCGAAGCATCCGAGGCTATGCCTCTGACTTGCAGGACGTGAACGGGTTTTCGATCGGTAGCGGATGGTACGCCATCGCCTTGGGGCCTTACACGCCTCAGGATGCGCAACAAGTCTTGCGGGTTTTGCGCGGCGAAGGGGTTATCCCCCGGGACAGCTATATCGCCGAAAGCGATGATTACCGACAGCAATTCTGGCCAGTTGGGGCCAACACCCTGACCGAGGCCGCGCCCGAGGCGCAGCCCCCCGAACCTGAGGCCAATGCAAGCGAGCCCCAAGAAGAGATAGCCGAGGCCGAGCCTGCACCAGAACCGCAGATTGCCGAACCTGACGAAACCCCGCGCGAAGCCCGCGCCAGCGAGCGTGATCTGAGCCGCGAACAGCGCGCCGAGTTGCAGGACGCCCTGAAATGGGCTGGATTCTACGGCGGAGCCATTGATGCGGCCTTTGGCCGGGGAACCCGTGGGGCAATGACCCGTTGGCAGGAAGCCAATAACTTCGAGGTAACAGGCATCTTGACCACATTGCAGCGTGCCGAACTGTTGCGCCAGTATAACGAAATCCTGGAAGGTTTGGATTTGCAGGTCGTCCGTGACGAGGACGCTGGTATCGAGATGATCCTGCCGACCAGCACCGTCAGCTTCGAAAAATACGAACCGCCTTTCGCGCATTACAGTGCTTCGGGCGATGTCGACGCCAAGGTTCTTCTTATCAGTCAGGAAGGCGATGAAACCACTTTGGCCGGGCTTTACGATATTATGCAAACGCTTGAGATCGTGCCCGAACGCGGCCCGCGAACGCTTGATCGTCGCGCGTTTACCTTGATCGGTGAAGGCGCCTTGAACATTTCTCACACGCAGGCGTGGTTGAAGGACGGGCATGTGAAGGGCTTTACTCTGATCTGGCCCGCAGGCGATGAAGAGCGCCGCACACGGATGCTTGGCGAGATGCAGGAAAGCTTTACCCGGTTGGAAGGTGTGCTTGATCCGACCGCGGGTGTTGCATCGGAGCCGAGAATAGATCTTGTCGCGGGGCTTGAGGTACGTAAGCCCAAACTGTCGCGCTCGGGTTTTTACGTCGATAGTGCCGGCACGGTGGTGACCACCGCCGAGGTGACGCAGGGGTGCGGTAAAATTACCATCGACGAGGAATATGACGCCCAGCTGACCACTATGAACGAAGAGCTTGGAATCGCCGTCCTGCGCCCGGTGGAGTCGCTGGCCCCAATGAGCGTGGCCGCGTTTCAGAATACCATTCCGCGTCTGCAAGCGGATGTGGCCGTGGCTGGCTATTCCTACGGAGGGGTCTTGGGCGCACCGACGCTGACCTTTGGCCAAATCGCGGATTTGCAGGGCTTGAATGGCGAGGACACGCTCAAGCGTCTTGCACTGGCCGCCCTTGAAGGGGATGCCGGTGGCCCCGTCGTGGACGCCGGTGGCGCGGTTTTGGGCATGTTGCTGCCCAACCGGATGAAAGAGCGCAGGTTGCCGGAAGGTGTCAGCTTCGCCGCGGATGCGGAGGCGGTCCAGAAGGTCCTGCAAGAGGCCGGCGTGTCCCCTTCGGCGACCAATGATCAAGAGCAAATCGCGCCCGAAGCTTTGACCAATCGCGCGGCCAGCATGACCGTCTTGGTGAGTTGCTGGGAATAGCGCTCCAAAACCGAACAGTTTTCTAAATTGCGAACTTAAATGGCCCTGCATTGTGCGGGGCCATTAAGAATTCGGTAACATCCAAAGCGCAGTTTGAAGCCACGCGCCAGAACGGCAAACAGGGCAGAACGCCGACAGGCGTGGATGTTGCCAATCCTCGGACAATCAGTGCGGACCATGATCGGACGCAGGGCCGTTGCTTTAGTGATGGCAAGCCATCTGTGCCGACCACTGCGCGGCATGCCCGAATACCCGAATGCGTGGGGGCGCAGCCGATAAATCGGCCCAAAAATGGAGGTTACCATGTTTAAGTTTCCACATCTCGCCCTCGGCCTTGCCGTCGCCATGCTTGCCGGTACGAGCGACGCGCAAAACCGCATCATGCCCAAGGCCCTGAAAACCGGCACTTTGCCGTCTGCCGACCATGAAGGGCAATGGTGGACGCATCCCTTGGGGTGCGAATATTCACGCGCAGGACTTCCCGGTGAGATCGTCTGGTACATCATCGTCAACACGGATCGCCAAGGCTGTCCGCGTCAGATCGTGATCAAATCGCACAGCGAGGTCTACTGAGACCGGGCCAATGCTGGAGTCATGTGGATGAGCGTCGGGCGGTCTGCTTTGAACGCCTCGTTTACTTGCCGCGCCAAGTCGGCAAGCGATTCCGGGCGGAAAGCATGCGCCCCATACGCGCGGGCAAGAGCCACAAAATCCGGGTTATGAGCAATCACGGAATTGGGCGCGATCTGGGCACCGATCATGCTGTGTTCAATTGCGCCCAGCTTGCCATTGTCCCATAGCAAAATGGGCAACGGCAGGCCCAGTTCCACCGCCGTTCCAAGTTCGGCGATCGTATACTGGAGCCCATAATCGCCGATCACGCAGCAGGTCGGCAAATCTGGCCGCGCAACCGCACCGCCAATGGATGCCGGAAGGCTGTACCCCAAGGTGCCAAACCCTGCCGGGTGATGCCAGAATCCCGGGCGCTCCATCGGCCAGCCTTCCAGACAGGCATAGGCAAATTGTGTCATATCGGAATAAACCACCGTCAGTTCCGGAAGGCATGTCCGAAGTGCATCAGCCAAAGGCAGGACATTGGGTATTTCCGCATCCACCTCGGCGCGCCAACGGGCCTTCGCCGTACGGACCTTGGTGTGGTCCCATTCGGTCGCCGCCTCGTGCCCATCCAGCGCCGACAAAAGCCGATCAAAGAAGTTCCCGGCCGAAGACAAAACGGGCCACTCACATTCTGGCAGGAAACCCGACGGGTCGATATCGACTTGTATCAGACGGCCGCGAATCCCGATATCCTCACGCAATACATCCGAGGGACTGAGTTCCGTTCCAACAAGAATAACCACATCCGCCTGTTCGATGACCGCTCCAGAGTCAGGTCGTGCCAGATAACTGCCGTAGTTCAGTGCGTAAGAACCGATTACTCCGCGTCCCGCTTGCGTTTCAAAACAGGCCGCACCAAGCGCACCCAGAGCATCGCGCGCGGGATCAGCACAATCCCGCGCCCCTCCGCCAAGGATGAACAGCGGTGCCTTGGCAGCAAGGATCGTCTCAATGATCCCTGACATCGGTTTCGACGCGACTTCCGAAGCGATGACAGGGCGCGGCCCCGGCGGCGGTGCAGGGGCCTCCAAGACCGAGATCGGGATTTGGATATGCCGAGGACGGGCGCGGCCCGTGGACAGTTCGATCAATGCACGATCAATCAAGGCATAGGCCGCTTCAGGGGTTCGGGCTTCCTCCGACCATTCGCAAACCGTGTCAGCCGCCGCGCGTTGATCCAGCATCTGGTGCAGCTGGCCGCGCCGCGCCGCTGTTTCGTCCAGACATGACGAGATCACCAGCATCGGAACACTATCGGAATAGGCCTGCCCCATCGGCGTCATGATATTGCAAAGGCCCGGCCCAGTAATGACATAGGCCACGCCGGGCTTTCCAGTGGCGCGGGCATAGCCATCCGCCATGAAACCCGCCCCCTGTTCGTGGCGGGCCAAGACATGTGTAATGCCTGCTTCTTCGATTCCACGATACAGCTCTTGATTGTGGACACCGGGAATGCCGAAAATCACGTCCACGCCGCGCGACTTGAGCATGTGTGAGATTTGCGCGCCAAGGGTCTTTTGGGTCATCAAGCTCTCCAGAAACTGATGGTGAAGATGGCATAGACAGCAAGAAGTTCGAGCCGCCCGATCAACATCGCCGCAGTCAGAACCCATTTCGCTGTATCGTTGAGCGCCGCGAAATTGCCGGCGGGGCCGATGATCTCACCCAAGCCGGGACCGATATTGGCAAGGGCCGCCGCCGCCCCGGAAATCGAGGTGACGAAATCAAGCCCGGTAAAGCCAAGGATCACGCTGATCAAACCGAGGGTAACGATGAAGAACACGAAAAATGACATGACCGAGTTCAGCACGTCATCGTCGATCGGGCGCCCCTGATAGCGCGGGGTAAAGACCCCATGAGGCGTATAAATGCGCCGCAATTGCGCCCGGATCGACGCGAAGAGAAGCTGATAGCGGAAGATCTTGATCGAACAGGAGGTCGAGCCAGCACAGCCGCCGATCAGGCCAGTGAAAAACAGCACTGCAATCGGGAGACCACCCCAAGTCATGTAATCGGTACTGGCGTATCCAGTGCCTGTCAGGATCGACACCGTGTTGAAAAGCACCTTGCGAAAAGCCTGTTCGCTGGCCACTCCCATCTGCAACATTTGCCAAAGGCTGAGGCCCAGAACGAGGACGGTCGCAGTGACGAAAATACCCCTGACCTGAGGGTCGCTCAGAAGTGGTTTGGCCGTTCCGGCCGTCAGCTGCACGAAGCGCACGAAGGGTAGCGCTGCCAGCATCATCACGGATACGGCGACATATTCGGTCATCGGACCAAAGGCACCAAAAGACGCGTCGTAGTTGGCAAAGCCCCCTGTGGCGACGGTGGTCATGGCATGCACTGTCGCGTCAAAGGCATTCATCCCCGAGGCCAGATAGCACAGCACGCAAATCAAGGTGAGGCTGAGGTAAATGACCGAGATGCGCGAAGCGATCTCGGTCGCGCGGGGCAGGATTTTCCCCATGGTATCGAAACCCGCCGTGCGGAAAATCTGCATCCCGCCGACGCGAAGCTCTGGCAAGAAAACCATGGCCACGACAATGATCCCGATACCGCCCAGCCATTGCAGGATACCGCGCCATAAAAGAAGGCCCTTGGGCAACTCTTCCAAACCGGACAGGACAGTTGACCCCGTGGTGGTCAACCCCGACATGGCTTCGAACACGGCATCGACAACACGCGCTTCAGTGGCGCCCAGAAGGAAAGGTATCGCACCAAAAATCGGCAGAGCGACCCATACACCTGTGGTCAGAAGGAAGGTTTGTTGAATGGTAAGACCTTCTCGCACGCCATTGCGGCACGCCAAGGCAACAAGCCCTCCGACAAGCATGGTGATCACGGCGCTTTCAGCAAAGACCGGCCAATGACCTCGCGCTTCGGCGATGTCCACCAGCATCGGCAACACCATGGTCGACCCGAGAGCCAGCACCATGAGGCCGATCACATATCCCACGGGGCGCAGATCGATCATGGAGGGCAGAGTTGGCCCGAGGCTCACCGGGTGTCAAGCTACAGTCAGCACTTGCGGCACAGAAGGTCTCCGGGGTCGATCAGGCGGCAATCGTCTCTCCCATCACATATGGAACGATGTCTTCGCGCGTAAGCCCAAGAAGCGCCAGTTCGGGGTCAGTCATGGCATGCAGGCGCATAAGACGCTCGAAATGCATCCGGCTCAGCATGTAGCCATTCATTCCATGGGCATGTTCAAGCAAGTAAAGATCAAGCTTCTTGCGCCACGTGTTGGGTACGAATTCGATGTCGATGCGGTCTGTCATAGGAACCCCTTTCCTTGTCGGGTGTGGGCTCCTCCCATGAAATCAGGGTAACACAATCCGCCGCCGAAAGCAGTGAAAAGGGCGCGGGCGGTTCAAAGTGTTGCACTCAGGCCGCCCGTCCCGGCAGACATCACGCATAGAACAGGTCGCGATAGACGTAATGCACGATGTCATCGCGTTTCACGCCGATCTCGGCCAGTTCCGCGTCGGACTTCGCTTGAAGCGTTTCGATCTGATCCCGGCGCGAGGCGGCATAGGCGTGCGCCTCGAAAGCCCGGGCAAGCGATGCAAGGAACGCCGAAAAACGGGCGCGCAGGCCACGGTCGGCGGCGCGAATGTCAGTGGTCAAAGTCGTCATTGGAAACCTCGTTGCCTTTGGTTGCTACGGTTTGGTTTCCTCCCTGACATCCAGCATAGGTCAGCAAATCTGACGCGACTACCGGTTATTCGGCAAAGCCGGGTTGCACCAAGTGCATCCCGGCGCAAAGAGCTTTGATTTCAAACGGATTTTTTCTTACCCGCAGAGGCCCCGGCAGGCTCGGGCATGGCTGGCGGATTGGATGGCGCGCGCGGGCGCTTGGGCTTTTCGGTCATATCTGTCGGCTTGCTCGCCGGCGCGGCGGCTGTATCGGGCTTCGCCACCGGGCTTGATTCAGTCTTGCGGGCCGGTTTGGGCGCGGCTGCCTTCTTGGGGGCCGGTTTTGCCTTTGGCGCGGCGGGTTTCGCCGCCTTCGCTTGAGTGGCTGATTTCGATGCAGGTGCCGCTTTGGGTGCGGGGGCCGGTTTCGCTTTGGCGGCGGGCTTGGCCACCTTTTTAGGCGCGGGCGCAGGTTTTGCAGCCTCCACCTTGGCCGACGCTTCCTTGGATTGGGCTGCCGCAGGCTTGGATGTTTTCGGCTTGGCCTTGGCCTTGACCTTGGGTGCGGCCTTTGGCGCCACCGGTTTTGCCTTGAGACGCGCAGATGTTGCGAATGGATTGGTCTCGATCGCAGCCTGACCGAAGACGGTCGCCACACGCAGGTTGGTTTCCATCATGAAACCTGCCACGCGCCACGCAGCAGCGGTGATTTCGAGGGGCGTAGTGACATGTTGCATTTGGTGCTCCTTTCGCAATGCATAGCCGCTCTAGCGCGGCCATGTGACAAAGCCATAACGAAGGACGCGAAGAGACCACAGCGAATGTGGCATAATATGGGGGTGTAGGCCATTTACTGCCCACCCCACATGCGAACGCACAAGGAATGCCTAAAAAATAGGCGCGACACTCAATGGTCGGGTTATCCTATGTGAAACAAGGTCGAGAACAGTTTCGGATCAATGCTGTCAGAGGCAAACGTATCCCCTTCGGACAGGACACTGACGGCATCGTGGCTGTGTAGGCTTTCCTGATGGCTCGCCACAACGCGGAAATCGCCAACCCGGTCGTCGGCTTGCAATTGTGCGCAGAACAGACGTGCCGCGTCCTCCACGAAAATCGGATTGGCCGCGTTCAATTCCGCGAAAGCCTGTTCATCCTCGCGTTTCACCATGACCTGTGTCTCGGTTGGTACAGCAGTACGCGCCATTTCGATCAGGTCTTCGAACCAAAGGACATCACCTTCCACCACTTCGACGGAAATACGCGCGACCGAGCGCTGCGAATGTGGCGTGGCCAATTGCCCGCGGGCTTGACGCGCGTGTTCGCTGAGTTCAAGGGAACAGGGGCAGGTTGAGGAATAGACATAATCAATATGCATGTACTTGCGCCGTACACCGTCGCGTTCGACAAGTTCCAGCGCGATATCGTAGTACTGGAAGCCCTCCAGACCCGAACGCAGGGATTGCACCTTCATCGGATACGAAAAACGCATCTGGATGCGGGCATCAATAGTATCGAGATCGTTTATGTAATCATCAAGCGCGGCTTCGATCACCTCGAAGCTGAAGGTCTTCTCGGCGTGCTTGTAGAAGCTGCGCATGATCCGAGACATGTTGATGCCTTTCTTGTCGGCATCAAGACTGACCGTACCAGTGACCGAGGTCTCCAGCCTCAGGTCACCGTTGTCGCGGGTATGAAAGCTGATCGGCAAGCGAAAGTTTGAGATGCCCACGTGTTGCAAATGGCGGCGTGCCCCGCGGATCAGCGAACTGGGTCCGTTTTGAAGATCTGGCATTGACGCCTTGTAGGCGGCGTCGACCTTGAAATCATGGGGATAGTCACGCGACAGCGTGGGATAATTGCTCACGTTTTGGTCTGGCAGCAGACGTGCCACGGCCGGATCAAGATCAGCTACCTCTTCCGGGCTGGCCGACTCGGCCCAAGTTCGCAATACGGCAAGCGCCGCTTCGGCCTCGTCCCGCTCGGGCGATCTTTCAAGATCGGTCGGTCGAATGTTCATGGCATGCTCCCCTCGTCCGTGCTGCCGAGCCTATACATAAGTCGTCAGCCTCGAAAATGCTATTGTTGGTAACGTATACGCTGAAACCGACGCCACAGATCACTTATTTCGGCAACCGCGCCGACCATCCCCAAAATCGGGCCATCATGAATATGGCCGCCAAAGCCAGGCCAAGGGCAAGGCCAAGCCAGACGCCTACCCCGCCAAGGCCAATCGTGAAACCCAAAAGATAACTCGCCGGGATACCGACACCCCAATAGGTGATTGCGGCGATAACCATGGGCACACGGGTGTCCTGGACCCCGCGCAAGAGTCCCAAGGCGATGACCTGTCCGGCGTCGACGAGTTGGAAAAGCGCCGCCGCCGCCAATAGACCCGTGCCAAGCGCAAGAACCGTATCGCGGTCCGGCTCATCAGGGCGCATGAAGGCGCTGATGATGGGCTCGGGCAGCACGAGGAACACCATCACCGTGACCAGCGCCGCAATTGTAGACATGGCGATGACCACGGATGCCCCCGCACGCAAACCGGGCAAATCCCCACGTCCATGGGCGTGACCCGCGCGCACAGTGGCCGCGTTGCTGAGGCCAAGGTGCATCATGAAGGCGACCGAGGCCGCCTGCAGCGCGATTCCATGCGCGGCCAGTGGCAAGGTGCCAAGCCAACCCATCATCACCGAAGAGGCCGCGAAAAGGCCGACCTCGGCAAGGTTGGTGATTCCGATGGGCCAGCCAAGGCGAAACACCCTGCCGAAAGCCTCGGCGTCCGGGCGCCAGAGCCTTTGGAACAGGGCGTGCTCCGGCGTGGCCCGGATCACGTAGAAAACAAGCGCCAAAAGTGAGACCAGATGCACCACCACCGACGCGACCGCAGCCCCGCGAATCCCCATCTCGGGCGCACCGAAATTGCCAAAGATCAAAATATAGTTGACCACGGCGTTCACACCCGCGGCCAAAAGCGTGATCCAAAGGACAACACGCGTCCGCTCAAGCGCAGCAAGGTAGGATTTCAATACCATGACCAGAAGCGCGGGCCAGATGGCCCAACCATTGATGCGGTTGTAATCGCCTGCAAGACGAGACACCTCATCGGTTTGGCCCAACGCACGCAATATGTCTTCCGTAAAAAGCAGAAACGGCAGGGCCAGACAGCCAAAGAGTATCGAGGCCCAAAGCCCCATGCGCGTCACGCGGCGCACCTGTGCGTCCTCGCCCGCGCCTTGGGCCGAGGCGACAATGGGCATGACCGCCCATGCAAACCCCGAGCCCATGATGAAAAAGACGAAAAACATCTCGCCGCCCAGCACACCCGCGGCAAGCGACTCGACATTATACCACCCAAGCATCGCCGCATCGGTCAACGTGATGGCAAACTGCGCAAGATGGCTGCCCACCAATGGCAAGCCCAGCCCGAGAACCGCGCGCGCATGTTGTCGATATGTCAGGGCATAGTGCATGGCCCTGCCTTAGGGGGGTCAAGGCGTCAGGGCAATCGAAATGAAGCTAAATCGCGGTCAGCATCAATTGCCCGGCAATGATGGCCACAAGTGCGCCCGCCGCCACTTCCACGAGCGGCAGGGCGCGGGCAGCGGCACCACCCTGTCCGGCGATCAAACGCGCGAAAAGCCCCTCGCGCAGCGTGACCGCAGCGATAGCCACGGCAACCGTCACGCTCGCCGTGCCCAGCCCCATGACGAATGCCCCCATGATCCCGGCCATGTCGATCCCCATGCGCCACGTCAGAATGAGCAGGAACAATGCCCCGGTACAGGGCCGGATCGCGACCGCCGCAACGATCGCCAGACCATCTCGGAGCGAGGTCACCGACCTCGCCTCGTCAAGGCTGGGTCCATGCCGGTGGCCGCAACTTGCGCAATTGCCGTCATCGTCATGCGCGTGGTCATGGTTGTCATGTACTGCGCGCTTGAAGCGGCGCAGGCCGCGCCACAGCAACCACAGCCCAACAAGGGCGATCGCGCCATAGCTGGCCGGTGCCATGATCTTGTCCGCAGCGCCTTGCATGGCTTCCCGCGTCGCCCCAAGAAGCAAAACGCCTGCATATACCAGGATCACTGCCGTGGCCGCCTGTGCAAGGCTTGAGGCCAGCGCCAACAGCGATAAGCGAAAAACCGGCACACGCGCGCCCACGCCATAGCCACCGATCAGTATCTTGCCGTGCCCCGGCCCGGCCGCATGAAAGAACCCGTAGGCAAAACAAAGCCCCAGAAGCCCGGCCAGCGCACCGGCCTCGCCCGCCCGCAATTTGCGCAGATACCCGGCCATCGCTTGCTGTACGTTTCGCTGACCTTCGGTGGCCCAGCGCGCGACATCATCGGCGCCGCCCAGGCCCCAAAGCCAGACCACCAGCGCCAGAACACACAACCCGGCAATCAGGAAGAGGCTACGCATGACACCCTCAATTCATCCGCGTAGTAAATGCCGACCTGTACCTCGTCGAAGATGGCTTCCATTCCGGCACCGCCCAATGCTTCGACCTTGGCGTCGGCGGCCTTGGTATCGGGCTGGATAATGTCGCTTTTACATCCGCTTGGCAGGCCCGTGACCTCAACAAGATCAAGCGCCGCATAATAGGACGGGTCATAAGGCCGAAGGGTCAGATCAGAGAATGGCATGGGGTCGATCGGCCGAATGTGGCGGGTCACAATCCGTCCTCCATCCATGCCGGCATAGGTGGCTTCTGCTGCCCCTAGCTCAATTTTCCCGCCCATGTCATATATGAACATCGCGCCTTCGAAACCCGGCTCCCAATGTTCAAGGTCGAACCCCATGAGCGCCCCGCGCTCCTTTTCAGTGAGGTTCATATCGCCATCCGGGTCCAACCCGCGATCTTCCAACACCAAAAGCGAGAAGAAATCATCATAGGTCCAGGTCACCTCAACACCAGTCAATCGCCCCTTGTCATCACTCAGAACCCGCAGGGCCACATCCACAAAGACATGCGGATGCGCCTGCGCCATGGGGGCAATTGATATCACGACAGCAAGAACGAGTGTGCGGAACATGCAAAGATGTTTAGGGCCGCATTGCTTTGTCGGCAAGACGACCCAATACACCTGAGCGGTTCGTTGCGCGTCAACCCTTGCGCACGTCCGGGTGCAAGGACTTCCCCAAGATATGGTCGGTTTGGTGAAGGACATGCTGGGCCGTGGACACGATCAACGGATCGGGCATCTGGGCGATCTCGGGGTCCTTGCCCGGATAATCCAGCGTGCTCAGGAAGTGCTTCATGCAATTCAGACGCGCGCGCTTCTTGTCGTTCGATTTGATCACGGTCCAAGGCGCGTCGGCCGTATCGGTGTAGAAGAACATGGCCTCCTTGGCTTCGGTGTAGTCATCCCACTTATCAAGGCTTTCCTTGTCAATCGGGCTTAGCTTCCATTGCTTCAGCGGATCGGTTGCCCGGCTTTCAAAGCGGCTCTTTTGCTCATTCTGGGTCACTGAGAACCAGTATTTGTAAAGCCGGATTCCAGACCGAACGAGCATCTGTTCCAGGTCCGGTGTCTGACGCATGAACTCAAGGTATTCCCAAGGCTCACAGAAGCCCATGACCCGTTCAACACCCGCACGGTTGTACCAAGAACGGTCATAGAACACCATTTCACCTACGGTTGGCAGGTGTTCGATATAGCGCTGAAAGAACCACTGACCCTTTTCTTCCCAAGTCGGTTTGTTCAAGGCAACAACACGCGCCTGACGGGGGTTCAGGTGTTCGGTGAAGCGTTTGATGGTTCCGCCCTTGCCCGCGGCATCGCGGCCTTCGAAGATCAGAACGAATTTCTCGCCGGTCTCCTGCGCCCAGTGCTGAACCTTCAAAAGCTCGGCCTGAAGCTTGGCCTTTTCTTCTTCGTAAGGCTTTTTCTTCAACTTGTCCTGATAAGGGTATTCGCCGTTTTCGAACGCCTTTCGCAAGTCCGCCACCTTGTCGGAGGCTTTCACCTCGGGCTCGGGATCACGCTCTGCCATGGCAGCCGCTGACCGTGCCGACGCCGCGGCTTTTGAGGCTTCCGATTTCGCTGCACTGGAACGTGTTGTCATGTTTCGCGTCTCCTTCACTGTCATCGCGTGAGGGGTAACGCTTTTGTAACAATTCCGCCTTGATCCGGATCAAGCTGCCGAGCTTTTCCAAGGCGGTGTGGCCAAACCGTTCCGACACGCCCTCGCGCCGATGCAATTCGCTTTCGGCACCGTCACAGCACCCAATGCGGGCAGGACTTTCTCCAAGCGTTCATAGCGTTTTCATGTGATCGGACCGGCGGCTCAAGCGATGGCGACGCACCGTGCAGCGGCCTTTGCCCTGACGCGGGCAATGCCGGTGCATTTCGACGTTCTGGAGGCGCCCAAAGACCTTAGTGGGTCCAGGTTCCCCGCCGATTGACCGCAAAATTCTCACCATAGCCGCCGGCGCGGATATTGGGCTTGCGCTTATGGGGGTCTTGCACAACCGCATCTATGCCATGCTCTTGCGCATATTCCAGCGCCGCTTCCTTGCTCGAAAACCGAAGCTTCACCTGTGCCTGAGTATCGTCGGATGAGGTCCAGCCCATCAGCGGGTCAACTTCACGCGCGGTTTCGGGGACGAATTCCAACACCCAGTGCTTGGTTTTGGCCGTACCGGATTGCATGGCGTTACGCGCGGGCTTGTAGATACGTGCGGGCATCAGGGTCTCCTTGCTGGCGCATGTGTTATTCCAAATCTGGGCAGCAGGGGCAAGCCAGCATTTCCCCTCTCGCTATTGGGCAGGGGCTTGGTGGTTTTCCAGCACCATGTAATCCCCAAAGGCCGATCCCCGCGCGCCTGCCTGATTGATCATACCGCGCAGCATTGCAATCGCGGCTGGCGACGTGACCGGCACGAAGTGATTATACCCCTCACCATCGGCCAAAGCCGTGAAATCCACCACTTTCACATTCAGGCCCCTCACCTTGTCTGGCCCGTCGATCAGCCCAAGGCGCTGCTTACGTCCGGTAATGAAACCCGCAATCGACAGCGCCCGGTCTTGCCGCGTGGTGAAAATCAAAAAGGGCTGCGGCAACGCGCCAATCGCTTCGGCCTGACTTCGAAAGAGGTCGGGGTCAATGTCAGGTGACATAAGAACCACGCCACTGATCCGGGACAAGATTTCTTCATCCCCACTCAACGCCGCTTGCCGCAAGGCTTCCATCACCAAGTGCGACCCCATGGAATGCGCCAGCAGGAAAACGCGGTCCCCCGGCGAAGCCGTCAGGCCATCCAGCATCTCCAGAAAATCATCCCGAGAAAACAATACGCTGTCACGATCGTAGGCATAGCCGCGCGGATCACCCGCCGACAGCCATGAAAACAGGATGGTCGGCATCGTAATTTCGAAATCAGTGCGGATTTGGGC
>DATFKJ010000425.1:0-11623 GCA_035268705.1 Roseovarius sp.
CTCCGGCGGCGAGAAAGGGGCGCGGTTCGGACCATCCATGATGGTGGGCGGAAGCGACCATAGCTGGGACCAGCTGCGCCCTGTCTTGCGCGAGATTGCCGCGAAGTTCGGGGATGACCCCTGCGTTGACCATCTGGGCCCTGATGGGGCGGGGCATTTCGTGAAGACGGTGCATAACGGCATTGAATATGCCGATATGCAGATGATTGCCGAGATTTACGGGTTGATGCGCCATGGCAAGGCACTTGCCCCGGCCGAGATTGGCAAGATTTTCGAGGAATGGGACGACGGCGCGCTGAAATCCTATCTGGTCGAGATCACCGGCAAGGCGCTGCAATACGATGATCCGAAGACCGGCCACCCGATGGTGGATGTGATCAAGGATGCAGCAGGCCAGAAAGGTACGGGCCGCTGGACCGTGGTCGAGGCCGTGCGCATGGGGCAGGCGGCGAATACTATCGAGGCTGCCGTCGGCGCGCGCAGTTGGTCTTCGGAAAAGGAGGCCCGCCAAACCGCCGAGGGTATTCTGGGTGGCACCTGTCTTGCGTTCGAGGCGTCGCCCGAAGCCTTGGAGGATGCGTTTCTTGCGGCGCGTATACTTGCCTATGCACAGGGTTTTCGCATTCTGGACGCTGCTGCCGGGGAATACGATTGGCCTTTGGATTTCGCCCGGATCGCCGAAATCTGGCGCGCCGGCTGCATTATTCGTTCCGCGTTGTTGGACGATATTTCCGAGGCATTCCGGGGGGAGTTGCCTGCCGGGCAGTTGATCCTTGCGCCGCGCTTTGCACAGATGCTGGCCGCAAGTATCCCGGCGCTGCGCGAGGTGGTGGCCGGCGCGGTGCAGGGCGGGCATGCGGTGCCTGCACTGTCGGCGGCACTGGCGTGGTATGACAGCATGCGGCAGGGCCACGGGACGGCCAATATCATTCAGGCGCAGCGTGATTTCTTTGGTCATCACGGATTTGAGCGGCTTGGGGAGACCGGCAAGCACCACGGGCCTTGGTGGGATTAGCGCACCGAGAAATCCAAGGCCGAGGGGCTATTGGCCCAACCATGCAGCACGTCCATGAAGGCCGACACAAGCCTGCGGTTTTGGCCGGGGATTTTTCCGGACAGGAGTTGCAGGCGCGGCAAGCCGGGGTCGAGCGGGAGCGCGCGTAATGGATCACCGGCATAGCTGATATGGGTCTGGGGCCGCATCGCGAGAATGGCAATGCCAAGGCCCGCGCCCACAAGGCTGCGGACCATTTCGGTGGTGTTGGCCCGTGCGACCACCTCGGGGCTCAGTTTTCGATCTGAAAAAAGCCGGGAGACATAGGGCCGGGCCAGTGGGCGGTTCAATTCGATCAGTGGATAGTGGGAAACGTCATTGAGCGTTGTCCTGTCGTTTGTGGCCAAGGGATGCCCGGCGGGAACAAGCACGTAGGGTGGCAGATCAAGAAGTGGGTGGGTTTCGATCCCGGCGCGCATATCCTGCCCGGCGAAGAGGATGACATCCAGATCACCGGACAAAAGACGCTCTTGCACCGTGTCGTTGTCGGTTTCCTGTAGGTCGAGCCGTAACCCGGGATTGGCGTGCATCAGCGGTGTCAGTATGCCGGGCAGGAAGGCCGGGCCGACGGGCGCATAGTAGCCCACGCGCAGGGTGCCGCGCATGCCCTTGGCGATTTCGTGGCCGTCTTCGATGATCTCGGCGTAGTCTTCGAGCAAAAGGCGGAAGCGGCCTGCCATGCGTCGCCCCTCGGCAGTGGCCACGACGCCCCGGGCGCGGCTGCGCACAAGAAGCGTGGCACCGAACTCGGCCTCGACCTGATCAAGTAGGGCCGAGATCGCCGAGGGCGCGACGTTAAGGGCCTGTGCCGCGCCGCTTATGGAGCCCTGTTCGACCGTCGCGGTAAAGGCGCGCAAAGCCCTGAGCGACAGGCGGAGGGGGATGGTTTGGCCGGACATCGGAAAACCTGAAATCAAATATCAACTTAATCAGTTTTTCCGCGATAAGGCGTTATGGCAAGCTTTTCGTTGATTGCGGAAAGGACAGGACATGCAGGACAAGACGCCTTCGGATGCCAAAGCTCTACCCGGTTGGAACCATGTGCCGGATGTGCCGATTGCGGTGTCACCGTTTTTTTCATGGCCACCAGAGCCCGCGCGCATGGTGCAATGGATCGCCGCGCGGTGGCTGCGCTTGGCTGAAAACAGCATTCTGGTTGTCGTGGCCTTGGTCATCTGGGCGTGGTTTCAGCCGTCCTTGGAGACGACGAAAACCCTGTCTTTCGACTGGATCGCCTTTATCTGGCTGCGCAATATCGTGTTGATGTCATTGGTTGCCGGTGGCCTGCACTGGTTCTTCTACATGCGGCGGGGGCAGGGCGAGCGCCTGAAGTTCGATCCACGCGAGTTGATGGTGAAGGGACGGCAGTTCACCTTTGGTGGGCAGGTACGGGACAATATGTTCTGGAGCTTGGTCAGCGGGGTGGGGTTTTGGACCGCCTATGAGGTTTTGATGTTCTGGCTGATGGGCAATGGGTGGATTCCGGTGCTGGCATGGGCCGACAGCCCGGTTTGGTTCGTGCTTTTGTTCCTGCTGACGCCGGTCTGGATTTCGTTTCACTTTTATTGGGTCCATCGGGCGCTGCATTGGGGGCCGCTTTATAAATTGGCCCATGCACTGCACCATCGGAACGTGAATGTCGGGCCGTGGTCGGGGTTGTCCATGCATCCGGCGGAGCATGTGATCTTCTTCAGTTCGATCCTTGTGCATTGCATCGTTCCGGCGCATCCGCTGCATATTCTGTTCCATATGCAGCATCAGTCGCTGACGGCGGCGACCTCGCACACCGGGTATGAGGATTTATTGGTCAAGGACCGCAAGCAACTGGCGCTTGGCACGTTCCACCACCAGATGCACCATCGGTATTTCGAGGTGAATTATGGCAACCTTGAAATGCCATGGGACAAGTGGTTCGGCACCTTTCACGACGGTACGCCGGAGGCGCATGAGGCGCTGAAAGGCCGCCGTGGGCGGCGGGGTTAGGCCAGTGTCGAGTTGATCAGCAGGAAGATGAGGGCCGACATCAGGGCCGCCGCCGGAACCGTGATGACCCACGCCGCGATGATTGTCATGAAGTGACTGCGGCGGACGAGTTTACGGCGGCGGCGCTCCTCGGCGGGCAAGACCTTGGGTTTGCCGGCGGCGAGGCGACCGTTGCGCAGGCGGCGCTCCATGTGCCATTCGCGGAAGAAACCCACACCGAATACGCCGCCCACGGCGATATGGGTGGAACTGACCGGCAGGCCCAGCCACGAAGCGAAGATCACGGTGATCGCTGCCGACAGGGCCACGCAATAGGCGCGCATTGGGTTCAGTTTGGTGATTTGGCTGCCGACCATACGAATGAGCTTCGGGCCAAAGAGGAACAGGCCAAAGGAAATCCCGAAGGCACCGATCACCATGACCCACATGGGGATAGTCACCTTGCCCGCGGCGACGCCGAATTCGCTGGCGTGGACGATGGCGGCGAGCGGGCCCACGGCATTGGCCACGTCATTCGCCCCGTGGGCGAAAGACAAGAGTGCGGCAGAGAAGACAAGCGGCAGGCCGAACAGAACCTTGAGGGATTTGTTGCGGTTTTCCATGCCTTCGGATTGTCGCCGGATCAGCGGGCGGGTCAGTGCCCAAATGGCAATCCCGATGATCAGCCCGATCAGTAGCGCGGTTTGGATGTCGATCTTGATGATCCGTTTCAGGCCCTTGAGGGCAAGGTAGGAGGCGAAGGCTCCGGCCATGATCCCCACGAGGATCGGCACCCAAGTGCGGGCGGCCGCGATTTTATCTTCGCGGTAGATGATGCGGGATTTGATGAGGGCGAGGAACAGGGCCGCGATGATACCCCCCAAGACGGGGGAGATCACCCAACTGGCGGCGATTTTAGCCATGGTCGGCCAGTTTACGGCGGCAAAGCCCGCCGCCGCGATCCCGGCCCCCATGACGCCACCGACGACCGAATGGGTGGTTGAGACCGGCGCGCCCACTTTGGTGGCAAGGTTGACCCAAAGCGCGGCAGAGATCAGCGCCGCCAGCATGGCCCCGACAAAAATGCGCGCATCGGCAACGCTTTTGGGGTCGATGATGCCTTTGGAGATGGTCGAGACCACATCGCCCCCGGCCAAAAGCGCGCCTGCGGATTCACAAATGGCGGCGATCACGATGGCCCCGCCCATGGTCAGGGCATTGGCCCCCACGGCGGGGCCCATGTTGTTGGCCACGTCGTTGGCCCCGATGTTGAGCGCCATGTAGGCCCCAAAGACCGCCGCCGCGACGACGACCATATTGCTGGGGTAGGTGCCAAAGAAAAGCGCGGCCCCAAGTCCAGCGATGAACATGAAAACCAACGCAAGACCCATGCCCACAAGAGGGCGCGATACATATGTGGTCGCATACTCGACGTGCGAAATGCGGTTCAGGTCTTTGTCCAGTGTCTTCCACTGGTTGGTATCGGGAGTCTCTGGCACGGCTTTGCTGTCCCCTGAAGCAAGTCTTTTGGGACACCGCTATTAGGTATGGCGCGCCTGTTCAATGCGACCATGTCACAAAACAGTTACATAACTGTTACATACGCTGGAAAAGCGCCTGCAATCCGGACTCGTCCACCATATTGGCGGCCTCATGGGGTTTCACCCATACACGTTTGCGTTCCCGTGCCTCGGGGTAGAGATCGGTCGTTTCTATCACGTCCAATTCGAAAACCTGCACTTCGACGGGGCTGACATAGCCATCATCGAGACGCTTTCCATAGGAATAGGTGCCGATCACCTGATCATCGCCGATCGCTTGTTTGACCCCGGCTTCTTCCCAAGCTTCCGCGCGCGCGGCTTCGGCCGCGGTTTTGCCCTCCATCAGCCAGCCTTTGGGAACAACCCAGCGTCCTGTATCGCGGCTGCTGATCAAGAGAACCTTGGTTTCGTCGCCTTCCGTGCGAAAGCATAACGCCGCCACCTGACATTCAGGGGGGCGTCTAAGTAAGGGTTGGACCACTTCGGTCCAAGCTTTGAGTATACTATCAGTCATGTAAGGTTTTTTACCTGCTCAGGCTTAATCTTTTGTTATCACACCAATATATGCGGAAACTTCGGAAATGCAAATTATCGAGCCTTGCGCGGCTTTGTGCGCAGGGTCGGGTCGGCTTCGGTCGGGTCTTCGGGCCACGGATGTTTCGGGTAGCGCCCGCGCATGTCCTTGCGGACATCCGCGTAGGAACTGGCCCAAAAACCGGGCATATCCATGGTCGTCTGCACAGGCCGTCCAGCAGGCGACAGAAGTGTGACTCGCAAAGGTGTTCGGCCGACCACCGGGTGTGTCGTCTGGCCGAACATTTCCTGTAGGCGAAGCGAAATTTCCGGCATATCGCCACTGTAGTCTATCGGAATGCGGCGACCCAAAGGTGTGGTGAAATGGGCTGGCGCGGCGGCCTCCACCCTTTGCATCTGGTCCCAAGTCAACCGCGCGCGTAGCGCATCCAGCATGTCGAAGTTTTTCCATGCCTGTGCGGTCTTCACGCCTGAAATGTGCGGCAAAAGCCACTCGTCCAGACAGGCGATCAGGGTGGGTTCACGCATATCGGGAAGGGTGTCATCCTGATCCCTGACCAGTTCGACCCGCGCGGCAAAGCGGCGTGCGGCATCGGTCCAGTTCAGGCCAAGGTCACGCACGCCATCCAGCATAGCCAAAGCAACCTGATCGTCCGGGGCGTCCTTCCAGATACGGTCATCCAGCACGATCTGGCCAAAACACTCCTGACTGCGCGCGGCAACGCGGCGTTCGCGCTTGTCCCATGCGCAAATCTCGACCCAAGCGATCTGATCGCTGAATAGCGAGCGTACCTCGGATTCCGCGATTTGCATGGCTTGCCGGATGCGTGCTTCGCGCGGATTGCCATCAAGGTCCGTGGCGACGATCAAGCGCGCGGCGGCCAGATCGTCGCCTTCGGGAAGCATCGCGCCCTTGCCGCCAGACAAGACATGACGCGGTTCGCGGCCTTTCCGGCGCAGGCCGATACGATCAGGGTATGCAAGGGCGGCCATGGCCGCATCGCTCAAATCGCCGTTCGTTTTGTTTTGTGATTGGGCGCGCAGCCGCTTGGCTTCGGACCTTATACGTTCGATTGTTCCCCGGTTCGCGGGCCATGGGTGTCGTTCGGCATATCCACGCGGATCGCGCAACGCACTCAGGCGCAGTGTCACGTCGACAGGTGCGCCGCGCGATAAAGGATCGCGATCCGCCAGAAGAGCGGCCAAGAGAGCGGCCTCCGGCCCTGAAACGGCCAGCATATGGGCCAAGCGCGGGTGCAGGGGCAGGGCCGCGAGGGCTTTCCCATGCGGCGTGATGCGGTTTTGCCCATCAAGCGCGCCCAACATCCGAAGCAGGCTTTGCGCCTCGGCATAGGTGCCGGGATTGGGCGCGGTGAGAAAGGCCAGATCGTCGGGCGCGGCCCCCCAAAGCGCCAGTTCAAGTGCAAGCCCCGTCAAATCCGCCGCCTCGATCTCGGCCGGGGGATAGGCGAGAAGCGCGCCCTCCTCGCCCTTGGTCCATAGCCTGTAACAGGTGCCTTCGGCCACGCGCCCGGCACGGCCTGCGCGTTGTGTCGCTTCGGCGCGGGTGACTTTTTCGGTGACAAGCCGGGACATGCCCGAGCCGGGGTCAAACCGCGCTCGCCGCGCACGTCCACCATCCACGACAACACGGATGTCTTGAATGGTCAGGGAGGTTTCGGCGATGGAGGTGGCCAGAACGATCTTGCGCCCTTCATCCGTTGGGGCAATGGCCGCGCGTTGTTTGGCGAAGTCCATGGCGCCGAAGAGGGGGCGCAGGTGGCAGTCGGCTGGCAGTTTGCCTTGCAATATCGACTCAACCCGGCGGATTTCGCCCTCACCGGGCAGGAAGACCAGAACCCCGCCTTCGGTTTCCGAAACAGCGCTTTGCACCAGATCGGCCACGGCCTCTTCAAAGCGGCGTTGCTTGGCAATGGGCCGGTCAAGCCAGCGGGTTTCAACCGGGAAACTGCGCCCCTCGGAGGTGATGACCGGCACATCACCCATCAAACCCGCGACCGGCGCGGCATCCAGTGTGGCGGACATCGCCAACAGGATCAGATCATCGCGCAGGGCCTCGGCCACCTCAAGGCAAAGGGCGAGGCCCAGATCGGCATTGAGGGAGCGTTCGTGAAATTCGTCAAAGATCACCGCGCCGATGCCCGGTAGCTCCGGGTCGGATTGCAGAATCCGGGTGAGGATGCCTTCGGTGACCACCTCGATGCGTGTTGATTTCGAGACCTTCGCCTCACCCCGCACGCGGTAGCCGACGGTCTCGCCCGGTTTTTCGCCCAAGGTTTGGGCCATGCGTTCGGCGGCCGCGCGGGCGGCCAGCCTGCGGGGCTCCAACATCAGGATGCGGGATTGGGTAAGGCCTGCGGCCATCATTTCCAAGGGAACCACGGTAGTCTTGCCCGCCCCGGGCGGGGCTTGCAGAACTGCGCGCCTGTGGGCTTTGAGGGCCTGAAGAAGCGGCGCGAGTGCATCATGGATGGGCAAACGGGTGGTCATGCCCGCCTTATCGGCCATGCAAAGCGGATTTTCCATAGCGCCCTGATCTATCGCCGCAGCAAGACCGCCTTGCCGTATTTGGTTTGGATATCGACACGCGTGGCGCGCATCGACCCGGCACTGGCTTTGTAGAATACCTGAAAGGGCACACGCCCCTCTTTCTTGTCGGAGGCCGAATAGCCGGAAATTCGCCGGTATTCACCCGAGCAGGCGATGGTTTTTTGCCCCGCTTTCCGATGGCCCAAGGAAAGCCGCGCATGCCGGTGGCCGTCGTACACATCGCTACGGAAACGGCACAGATCGTCGCTTGGTTGATCTTTCAGGATCAGGAACAGGGCCGTCAGCGGATCAAGCGCATCACGAAGCTTTCGCGTGTCCGCTGGCGCGGCGCTGCTGTCCGGGTCGCCGGATATCAGCCGTGGCTCACCTCCGCCGAACCTAACCTTCACATTGGTTGAACGCCGACCATCGTTGATGGCTTCCGAGTACTGGCCCGGCGTATGTTGATTGGCCGAAACGCGTCCGTTGACCGACACATCGCCATGCATCCGTTTCAGCGCGCTGACGACGCCTGTGGTCTTGAACTGTGAGCGCGCGGCGTACTGGCCATTCACCTGACGCCCGGCAATGGAGATTTCGCCAATCTTCGCGCCGATCAAATGCACGTCGAAAAGCATCCGTGTCTTTTCCTGAGCGGCCAATGCCGTGCCGACCAGGACAAAGGCGAGACAAAGTAGCATTCTCATCGCGTGCGCTCCGAAATCTGCCGGTACTGGACATTCGCCAGCCACCCAAGGCATAGGGAGGGGACCAATCGAACATCGGGCCGCTTCCATGGACATTGCACAACTCAGCGAGAAAATAATCAAGGGGGACCGGCGCGCCCTGTCCCGCGCGATTACCCTGATCGAAAGTGCCCGCGCCGATCACAGAGAGCAGGCGACCGAGCTTCTGGAGCGGCTCAAGGACTCGAATCGACAGGCTATTCGTGTTGGTCTGTCCGGCACGCCGGGGGTGGGAAAATCCACGTTTATCGAGAGTTTCGGCACCATGCTGACGGGGCAGGGCCTGCGTGTTGCGGTTCTGGCGGTCGATCCCAGTTCGGCCCGGTCGGGGGGGTCCATCCTTGGCGACAAGACCCGGATGGAGCGCCTGAGCCGTGATCCAAACGCCTTTATCCGCCCCTCGCCCAGCCAGTCGCATCTTGGCGGTGTGGCGCGGCGCACGCGTGAGGCGGTCGCGGTTTGTGAGGCGGCAGGCTTTGACGTGGTGTTGATCGAAACCGTCGGGGTGGGGCAATCGGAGACAGTGGTGGCCGAGATGTCGGACCTGTTCGTTCTGCTTCTCGCCCCGGCGGGGGGCGATGAGTTGCAGGGCGTCAAGCGCGGCATCATGGAGATGGCCGATATCATCCTGATCAACAAGGCAGACGGCGATTTGAAACCGGCGGCGACGCGCACCTGTTCGGATTATTCCGGCGCGCTGCGGCTGCTGCGCAAGCGCCCACAAGACCCCGAGGGCTTTCCTAAGGCGATGATGGTGTCCGCGCTAGCGGACGAAGGGTTGCAAACGGCTTGGGAGGAAATGACCTCATTAGTGGACTGGCGACGCGAGACCGGGCATTTCGATGGCCGCCGCGCGGCGCAGGCGCGCTATTGGTTCGAGGAAGAGGTCAAACAGCGGCTTTTGGCGCGGCTGCGGACGCCAGAGGCACAACAGGCCATGGGTGAGTCCGCCGATGCGGTTGCTGAAGGGGCGGTTACGCCAGCCGTGGCGGCGCAGCGGTTGTTGCAAGGTTTGGCGGACTAGAGCGTGTCGTGGTCAATTAGCCTCATAGCCTGCTGCCCTGAAGAAATTGTAGCACTCCTCGTCTGAGAACAGGTCACAGACTTGGCCGACCGCCTGCCAGAGCTCCTCGTAGGTTCGGGCCGCGGCCTTTCTGATCAGCGCCTTGAGTTTCGAGAAAGCCATTTCAATTGGGTTCAGATCGGGACTGTAGGGCGGCAAAAACAGGAACCATGCACCGATCTTGCGCAGGGTTTGGGCTGCACTGGGGCTTTTATGACTGGACAGGTTGTCGAGGATAACGACATCACCCTCGCGCAATGTGGGCGCCAGTTGGGTTTCGACGTAGCGATCGAACATTTCACCGTTCATCGCCCCGTCGATCACCCAGGGTGCATCCAGCCGGTCATGACGGAGGGCACCGATAAACGTTTGGGTGCGCCAGTGGCCGAACGGCGCGTGATCGACCAAGCGCTGCCCGCGCGGGGCCCAGCCGGTCGGCTTGACCATGTTGGTCTTTACTGAGGTTTCGTCGATGAAGGCCAGCCTTTCCAAATGGTTGGCCATGAAGGGCTGGCGTTTCATGATCCAGATGTTGCGCAGGGCAGCAACATCCTTGCGCTTCTGTTCAAGCGCCTGCAGGTCTTTTTTTATGCGTCAGCCCGAGACCACGCAAAACCCGCCAGACGGTGCCGCGATGAACATCGATACCGTGGGTGTCGGCCAACTCGGTGACCAACTCATCGAGCGTGATCTCGCCCTTGGCGGTGACGCGCGCCTCGATCCAACCGGTCACCTCTGTCAGCTTGCCGTGTCCACCACCATTCCCCTGGGGCCGCGGCTCAAGCGATCCGGTTTCACGCCGCAGCTTGATCAGTTCGTTCACGAATTTCGGCGACACCCTGAAATGACGCGCCGCCTCGCGGTGTCCATGGCCCTCATCGACAAACGCGACAACACGCGTTCGCAGCTCTATTGGATGTGGCTTGCCCATTTGTAACCCCCATATCTGCCTAAAAGCAGGGAATCACATCGCGACCAATCTGGGAATCCTGAATCTGAAAGACAGCGACACGCTCTAAACGACGGCTACCGCATCTATTCTGACCTTGGGGCACTGGACGCGGCTGACCCCGAACCTTTTGACGCGATTGTGCTGTCACAGGTTCTGGAACATGTTGTCGATCCACTTGGCCTGCTGAGGGCTATGGAGGCGCGTCTTGCGCCGGAGGGAGTGCTGTTCGTTGCCGTGCCGGATACATCGGGCGTCGCCGTACCGCGCAATTTTCATGAATTCACACTGGTGCAGCCGATTGAGCATATCAATGCCTTCACCCCTGACAGCCTGCGAGATGTCGCCCGGCGGGCGGGTTTCACACCGGTCCGGCGACCGTCAGCCTTTGTCACGACACGGGCACGGGATGTTCTGCGCGCCGCGATGAACTGGATTTATCAGCCGAAGACGACGGATATATTCTTGAAGCGCGCAGATAACTGATCGGTATGTGAGCCGCTTGCATGATCCTCATGCAATCTATGAATTTGCCTCACGCAGCCACATATGACAGGAAGCAGAAAAGCGGCGGCCCTGCCCCCGCATGGAACGGTTTGAAAGGCGCGACATGAGCAACGCACTCAGCAAGATGATGGAAACCCGCGACTGGATCTTGGCAGATGGGGCCACGGGCACCAATCTGTTCAATATGGGGTTGGAGTCGGGTGACGCGCCCGAAATGTGGAACGAGCAACATCCAGACCGGATCAAGAAACTGTATACACTCGCCGTGGATGCGGGCAGCGATCTGTTCTTGACCAATTCCTTCGGCGGGAACGCCGCGCGGTTGAAATTGCATGGTGCAGAGAAGCGCGCGCGTGAACTGTCGCGCATGTCCGCCGAGATCGGTCGCGACGTGGCCGATGCCAAGGATCGCGACATCATCGTGGCCGGATCGGTTGGCCCCACGGGTGAGATCATGGCCCCGATGGGGGAACTTACCCATGAACTGGCCGTCGAGATTTTCCACGAGCAGGCCGACGGCCTGAAAGAAGGCGGCGCCGATGTGCTCTGGCTGGAAACCATCAGCGCGCCCGAGGAATACAAGGCCGCCGCAGAGGCCTTCAAACTGGCCGGTATGCCGTGGTGCGGGACGATGAGTTTCGACACGGCGGGGCGCACGATGATGGGCGTGACCTCGGCTGATATGGTGACCATGGTTGAAAAGCTGGAGAATCCGCC
>DATFKJ010000426.1:0-17354 GCA_035268705.1 Roseovarius sp.
CCGACGCGCGCGGGGGCGATTGATCCCTCTGAGCAGATGCACTTTATCCCGGCCAGATCCGAAAAACCTCAAGCGGCGCTCGGTAGTGGCCAAAAAGCCGCCGCGTGGGGGCGCGTCGGCTTTGGCGCGGCGGCGCTACGCGCCTTGGTTCCGCGCCCGGATTAACCCGCCCTTAACCACACCTCCCCCACCCTGCGGCCCATGCAAAACCGCAACTCGCCCCTCTCGCCCGAGATCTGGCTGAATGATCTGTTCAACTGCAAGGCGGTGCAACAGGGCGGTGTGATCCGGCGCAAGCGGCGGGATGTGGAGCGGTTCGTCGGAATGGCGGCGTTTCTGCGCGAGGTAGAGCGGCGGGGCTTTCATGTGGCGGAAAACGCGGGCCAATTGCTCATTTTCTGCAACCGTGCGCCACTCCACTGGCTCACCGCGCCGCCCCCGATTTCTTCAAAAGAAATCGGACCGAAATCTTTTAAAGATTTCGGCACCCGCCTCAACCATTCGCATTGAACTCAAAAACGCCCCCTTTCGGCCGCCGCCCGGGTAAATCCCCTACCCACCCGGGCAGGATTTTTCCCTACCCGGCAAATACCCACTAAGCCGGATTGCGCAAACCTTTCACAAATCCTACAAGTTGCGCGCGGGCAGGTGCCGCGCCGCAGCGCAGGCCCCTTCCGCAGAAGATAAAAAGACCGCACCAAGGGGGACATGGCCCGTGGCTGACTTCAAGAAAATCCTGATCGCGAACCGGGGCGAGATCGCCATCCGCATCATGCGCGCCGCCAATGAAATGGGCAAACGCACCGTCGCCGTCTTCGCAGAAGAGGACAAGCTGGGCCTGCACCGGTTCAAGGCCGACGAGGCCTATCGCATCGGCGAAGGCATGGGGCCGGTGGCCGCTTACCTGTCGATCGAGGAAATCATCCGCGTTGCCAAGGAATCTGGCGCCGACGCCATCCACCCCGGCTATGGCCTGCTGTCGGAAAACCCTGATTTCGTGGATGCCTGCACCGACAACGGCATCACCTTCATCGGCCCCAAGGCCGAGACCATGCGCGCCCTTGGCGACAAGGCCAGCGCCCGCAAGGTGGCGGTCGAGGCGGGCGTGCCCGTCATCCCCGCCACCGAAGTTCTGGGCGACGATATGGAGGCGATTGCCAAAGAGGCCGCCGAGATCGGCTACCCCCTCATGCTCAAGGCCAGTTGGGGCGGCGGCGGGCGCGGCATGCGCCCGATCACCAAGCCCGGGGAACTGGCCGAAAAGGTCATGGAAGGCCGCCGCGAGGCCGAAGCCGCCTTCGGCAACGGCGAAGGCTATCTGGAAAAGATGATCACCCGCGCCCGCCACGTCGAGGTGCAGATCCTTGGCGACAAGCACGGCCACATGTACCACCTTTACGAGCGCGACTGCTCGGTCCAGCGCCGCAACCAGAAGGTCGTGGAACGCGCCCCCGCGCCTTACCTCTCGGACGACCAGCGCGAGGAACTCTGCGAGCTTGGCTACAAGATCTGCAAGCACGTGAACTACGAATGCGCCGGCACCGTCGAATTCCTGATGGATATGGAAACCGACAAGTTCTACTTCATTGAGGTCAACCCCCGCGTACAGGTCGAACATACCGTCACCGAGGAAGTGACCGGCATCGACATCGTGCAGGCCCAGATCAAGATCGCCGAAGGCAAAACACTGGCCGAGGCCACCCGCAAGGCCGACCAGTCCGAGATCACCCTCAACGGTCACGCCCTGCAAACCCGGATCACCACCGAAGACCCGCTCAACAACTTCATTCCCGACTATGGCCGCATCACCGCCTATCGCTCGGCCACCGGCATGGGCATCCGGCTTGACGGCGGCACGGCCTATTCCGGTGGGGTCATCACCCGCTACTACGACAGCCTGCTGACCAAGGTCACGGCCCACGCCCAAACGCCAGAGGCGGCGATTGCCCGGATGGACCGCGCCCTGCGCGAATTCCGTATTCGCGGCGTGTCGACCAACATCAACTTCGTCGAAAACCTGCTCAAACACCCCACCTTCCTCAGCAACGACTACACCACCACCTTCATCGACGAGACGCCCGAGCTTTTCCACTTCTCCAAGCGCCGCGACCGGGGCACCAAGGTGCTGACCTACATCGCCGACATCACGGTGAACGGGCATCCCGAAACCACGGGTCGCGCCAAACCGGCGGATGTGAAACCGCCGCGCCCGCCGCAGCTTATTGGCGCGCCGCCCTCAGGCAGCAAAACCTTGCTGGAAGAACAAGGCGCCAAGGCCGTGGCCGACTGGATGCTGGACCAAGAACGCCTCTTGCTCACCGACACCACCATGCGCGACGGCCACCAATCGCTTCTGGCCACACGGATGCGCTCCATCGACATGGCCAAGGTGGCCCCGGCCTATGCCGCCAACCTGCCGCAACTTTTCTCGGTCGAATGCTGGGGCGGTGCCACCTTCGACGTGGCCTACCGCTTCTTGCAGGAATGCCCGTGGCAACGCCTGCGCGACCTGCGCGCCGCCATGCCAAACCTGCTGACACAAATGCTGCTGCGCGCCTCCAATGGCGTGGGTTACACCAACTATCCCGACAACGTGGTGCAGGAATTCGTCCGCCAAGCGGCCGAAACCGGCGTCGATGTCTTCCGTGTGTTCGACAGCCTCAACTGGGTGGAAAACATGCGCGTCGCCATGGACGCGGTGATCGACAGCGGCAAGATCTGCGAAGGCACGATTTGTTATACCGGCGATATCCTTGACCCCGACCGCGCCAAGTATGACCTGAAATACTACGTCGGCATGGCCAAGGAACTGCAAGCTGCGGGCGCGCATGTTCTGGGCCTCAAGGATATGGCGGGCCTCTTGAAACCCGCCGCCGCAAGCCAATTGGTCAAGGCGCTGAAGGACGAGCTCGACATTCCCGTTCACTTCCACACCCACGACACCTCCGGCATCGCAGGCGCCACCATCCTCGCCGCCTCCGAGGCGGGCGTCGATGCGGTGGATGCGGCGATGGATGCCTTCTCGGGCGGCACCTCACAGCCCTGCCTTGGCTCCATCACCGAGGCGTTGATGCACACCAAGCGCGACACCGGGCTGGATATCGAACGCATCCGCGAGGTTTCCAACTACTGGGAACAGGTCCGCGCCCAATACGTAGCCTTTGAATCGGGCCTCTCCGCCCCCGCCTCCGAGGTCTACCTCCACGAAATGCCGGGTGGCCAGTTCACCAACCTCAAGGCACAGGCCCGTTCCCTCGGGCTTGAGGACCGCTGGCCCGAAGTGGCCAAAACCTATGCCGACGTGAACCAGATGTTCGGCGATATCGTGAAGGTCACGCCATCCTCGAAGGTGGTGGGCGACATGGCGCTGATGATGGTCTCCCAAGGCCTGACGCGCGATCAGGTGGAAGACCCGGACACCGACGTGGCCTTCCCCGACTCGGTCATCGACATGATGCGCGGCAACTTGGGCCAGCCTCCGGGCGGTTTCCCCGACAATATCGTCAAGAAGGTGCTGAAAGAGGAAAAGCCCAACACAGAACGCCCCGGCGCGCACCTTGAGCCTGTTGATCTTGAGGCCACCCGCGCCGACGTCATCAAGCAACTCGAAGGCAAGCCGGTGGATGACGAAGACCTCAACGGGTACCTGATGTACCCCAAGGTCTTCCTCGACTACATGGGCCGGCACCGGATGTATGGCCCGGTGCGCACCCTGCCCACCCGGACCTTCTTTTACGGGATGGAACCGGGCGAGGAAATCTCGGCGGAAATCGACCCCGGCAAAATCCTCGAAATTCGCCTGCAAACCGTCGGTGAAACCTCGGACGAGGGCGACGTGAAGGTCTTCTTCGAGCTTAACGGCCAACCCCGCGTGATCCGCGTCCCCGACCGCAAGGTCAAGGCCGAAACCGCCGCCCGGCCCAAGGCCGAAAACGGCAACCCCGATCACGTCGGCGCACCGATGCCGGGCGTGGTGGCCAGCGTGGTGACCAGCGTGGGCCAATCCGTCAAGGAAGGCGATATGCTGCTGACGATCGAGGCGATGAAGATGGAAACCGGCATCCACGCCGAACGCGACGCCACCGTGAAAGCGGTGCATGTGCAGCCGGGCGGTCAGATCGACGCCAAGGACTTGCTCATCGAATTTGAATAACGGCTACGGCCCCGGGGGACACCTCGGGGCCTTGTCAGTTGTGACGCGGGCATAGGGTCGCCAAAGCAACGCCCGTAGGGTGCGCATTCACTGCGCACCTATCTTTGCGGGGTCTCGCGGGAAAAGTCCGCTCTGCGCAGGGATGTGGCTTTGCAAAGCAACTTTCTCGACATCCCGTAGGGTGCGCATTCACTGCGCACCACCCCAAAGCCGCACATCGACGGGCCGCGGTGCGGCGATCTACCTTCTGAGCGAAAACACTTTATCCAAGCCACTGGCGCGTAACCTCTAGTCTACGCACCCAGCCCAACCCAATCGCCGTGCCGGGGGGCGGCATCATGCCGAAGGCATGCTTTGAGCAGGACGATGCGCGGCGGGCCTGCGGCCCTCGATTCCGCGCGGGGGAAACGTCCGCTTAGTCCGATCTTACCAGTTCGCGGCGGGCGGAGTGAAAGTCTGCATTCGCAGTTTCGGGCCGGGAGAATTAGGTCCGCTTCGGACTGACGCCCGACATTCCCCAACCGTACAAAACTCCTGTACGTTTCGTACAAAACCCTACGCGCGGCCTGTTAACCCGCCGAGTCCCGGGCAAAAATATCGACGCGATACCGACGTGATACCGATGCGATGCAGACAGGGGTTTTTCTTGTCAACCAATGGCTTAGCGCCGATTCGTCAATGGCCTCACCGCCGCGCCTCCATGAACCGCTTCAGCCGCGCCAATCCTTCTTCGATATCCTCCGTGCTCCGCGCATAGGAAAACCGGATCGTCCCGGCCCCGCGCGCAGGATCAAAGTCCAACCCCGGCGTCACCGCCACGCCCGCCTTCTCCAATATCTCGGCGGCAAAGGCGCGGCTGTCGTCGGTGATGTGGCTCACATCGGCATAGACGTAAAACGCCCCATCCGGTGGCGCGATCCGGTCGAACCCGGCCTTGGGCAAGCCGTCCAGCATCAATTGCCGGTTGGCGCGGTAAACGGCCATATTGGCCTCCAGCTCCTCGTGGCAGTCCATCGCCGCCAAGGCGGCCACCTGGCTTGCATGTGGCGGACAAATAAAGAGATTTTGCGCCAGCCGTTCGATCACCCGCACATGATCCTCGGGCACCACCATCCAGCCCACGCGCCAGCCGGTCATGCTGAAATATTTGGAAAACGAGTTGATGACATAGGCCTCATCGCTTATCTCCAGCGCCGTGACGGCCTTGGCCTCATACTCGATGCCGTGGTAAATCTCATCGCTGATGAAACTGGCCCCATGCGCCTTTGCCGCCTCCATCAAGGCGGCCAGATCATCCCGGCCCAGCATGGTCCCACTGGGATTCGCCGGGCTGGCCACCATCAGCCCCGCCAGATCACGCCCCTCCAGGTCGGCAGGCGCGGGCTGAAGGCGGCTTTCCGCCGCCGTCTCGATATCCACCGGGACAAGGTCCAAGGCCTTGAGAATCTGGCGATAACTGGGATAACCGGGCGCCCCGATGCCCACCCTGTCACCCGCATCGAACAAGGCGGTAAAGGCAAGGATGAAGCCCCCCGAGCTACCCGGTGTAATGACCACCCGCTCAGGGTTCAGATCGACGTCGTACCACTCCCCGTAAAGCCGCGCGATCCTCTGGCGCAGGGCCGGCAGGCCAAGCGCCACGGTGTACCCCATGGCATCCTCCCCCATGGCCCGCGCCAAAGCCTCCCGCGCCCCCTCGGGCGCTGGCGTGCCCGGCTGGCCCACTTCCATGTGGATGATATGCCGCCCCTCGGCCTCGGCGCGCCGCGCGGCCTCCATCACGTCCATCACAATAAAGGGATCAACGCCGCTTCGGGTTGAGTTCCGCATCACTTCGCTCCTAAACTGCCCTTGATACTGACCGTTTCAACCGGAAAAGGCCCTGCCGTCAATGCAACTTCTCAGGCTCCTCGCCATCGCGCTTGTGCTTACGATGACGTTGACGGCACCGGCACGCGCGCTGACCCTGCTGCGTGATCCTGATATCGAGTATGCCCTCAAGCAACTGGCCGAACCGGTCCTGAAAGCCGCCGGACTCAGCCCGTCGCGCGTGGATATCCTTGTGATCGACGACCGGAACCTGAATGCCTTCGTCGTCGACCGCAATCATATCTTCATCCACTCCGGCCTGCTGCTGAAGATGGACAATGCAGCGATGTTGCAGGCCGTGCTGGCGCATGAGGCTGCGCATATCTCGAACGGCCACCTCGTGCGCCGTCCCATCAACCTGCGCAATGCCCGCACCGCCGCCGGAATCGGCGCGGCCCTGGCCGCCGCCGCCGCCGTGGCCACAGGTGCGGGCGAGGCCGCCGCCGGGGCCGCCTTGGGCGCGCAAACCACGGCACAGCGGCTCTTTTTCGCCCACACACGGGCCGAGGAAAACGCCGCCGATCAATCCGGCATGCGCTATCTCGCCACGGCGGGCATCGACACGCAGGGCATGGTCGAGGTGATGAATATCTTTCGTGGGCAGGAAGCGCTGAGTTCGGCACGCCAAGACCCCTACGCGCGCACCCACCCGATGAGCGCCGACCGTTTCCGGGTGGTCAAACGCTTGGCCGATGCCTATGCCGACCGCGCCCGCGACAACAAAAGCCACGACTACTGGTTTGCCCGGGCCAAGGGAAAACTCTCGGCCTTTCAACGCGCCCCGAAATGGACGCTGCGACGCGCCGGGGAATTCGGCTTTCGCGATGTCAAACTCATCCGCGAGGCGGTGGCCCACCACCGTCGCTCGAACCTGTCGGGCGCGCTCAAGGCCATTGACGCCGCCATCGCCAGCCGCCCCAAGGACCCCTTCCTTTACGAACTCAAGGGCCAGATCCTCATAGAAAGCCGCCGCTTTGGTGCGGCCGCCTCGGCCTATGGGCGCGCCACGCAGCTGGCCCCGCGCAATGCGCTGATTCTTGGCGCCTATGGTCGCGCGCTCTTGGCCCAAGGCAAGGTGGGACAGGCCACGAAATATCTTGAGCAGGCGCGCGCCCGCGATGGCCGCGATCCGCGCGTCATGCGCGATCTGGCGCAGGCCTATGCCAAGCAGGGCAACCGCGGCATGGCCTCGCTTCTGACAGCCGAACGGTACGCCATGCAAGGCCGGATGGAGGATGCTGGCCTGCACGGTCAACGCGCCAGTGATATGCTGCCGCGCGGCTCGACCGGCTGGCGTCGCGCGCAGGATGTGCTATCTGCGGCGCAATACGCCGCGAAACAACGCAAACGGAGATAACCCGCATGACACGACGCCCACTTCTGCCCGCCTTGGCCTTTGCCATGGCTGCCCTGACGGCCCTGCCGGGACAGGCGCTTGATCTTGACTCGATGTCCGACGCCGAACGCGACGCCTTCCGCGCCGAAATCCGCGCTTACCTTCTGGACAATCCAGAGGTGATCATGGAAGCCGTGGCCGTGCTGGAACAACGTCAAGCCGAAGCACAGGCACAAAACGACGTGGAATTGGTAAAAGCCAACGCAGAGGCAGTCTTCAGCGACGGCCACTCGTGGGTCGGCGGCAACCCGGAAGGCGACATCACGCTTGTCGAATTCATGGATTACAAATGCGGCTACTGCAAACGCGCCTTCCCCGAGGTGAACGACCTCCTGGAATTCGACGGCAACATCAAGCTGATCGTCAAGGAATTCCCGATCCTGGGCGAACAATCGGAACTGGCCTCGCGCTTTGCCATTGCCACGCTGCAAACCCTGGGTGACGAGGCTTATGCGCAGGTTCACGACGCGCTCATGGTTTTCTCTGGCGATATCACGCAGACGGCGCTCAACCGCATGGCCGAGGGCTTCGGCCTCGACGCCGCCGCGATCGAGGCGCAAATGAACAGCGACGAAGTGACCACAGTCATCGCTGAGAACCGCGCCCTCGCGCAGCGCCTCAACATCTCCGGCACGCCATCCTTCGTGATGAACGACCAAATGCTGCGCGGCTACCTGCCCCTCGACGAAATGCAGCGCGTTGCCGCCGAGATCCGCGAAAACTGATGCGCTCCGCGCCATTTTCCAGCCTGCCACCCTTGGTGGCGGGCCTTTTGGCCTTGGCCGCGCCTGCCGGGGCCGAGACCGATTTCACCGATCTCACCCCGACAGAACGTACCATTTTCTACGCCGAGATTCGCGAGGCGCTTCTTGGTCTACCTGACCTCAAAGACCGCATCGCACCACCACCGATTGACCCCTACGCCGGTGCCGTGGCCGATGACCTCGCCCGGATCGAGGCACAGGCGGCACGCCTCTTTGCCAAGGACCTCCCGGGCTTTGGCGCACCCGACGCCGCCCGAACCATCGCCCTGCTCACCCGCTCCGATTGCGCCGCCTGTGACTTGGCCGAAGCCGACCTGCGCGAGCTTGCCGAAACCCACGACCTGCGCGTCACGCTGATCGACATGGATGCCAACCCTGACTTGGCCCAAGCACTCGGCCTTGATCTTACGCCCTCTTACGTGCTGCCCGACATGATGTTGCGCGGCCATATGCCCGCCATCGTCTTGCAACGCTATCTGGCAGAATAACAGCGCAGGCGCGCTCATCGTTGCCGCTCCTCGCGAAGAAGCCCGTAAGGGCTGATGAGCGCGCCCTATTGCACCCCGCACGCGCCCGGCGCATTCTGCCGCCCATGAGCACGCCCACATGGGGCCTTGTCGCCACGATCAAGGCCGATAGCACCGATATTCTGAACTTCGCCGCCCATCACCTCGACATGGGCGCGCATCGCGTACACATCTACCTTGACGAGGACGCGCCCGCGGCGCGTGAGGCCCTGATCGGCCATCCCAAATGCCGCGTCATCCTCTGCGACGCGGACTATTGGAAGCGCCGGGCGAAACGCAAAGGCCGCCCCGAAAAACATCAGCCCCGCCAGACCATGAACGCCACCCATTGCTATAACCGCAATCCACAGGTGGATTGGCTGGCGCATCTGGACGTGGATGAATTTCTCTGGCCTACGTCACCGTTGTCCGCACAACTGGCCGCTTTGCCCAACGATACGTTTTCGGCGCGCGTGCGGCCGATTGAGGCGCTGGCCCCCGACCTCACCAATCCGCCGCCCAAGGGCCAGATCTGGGCCAAAAGCTGCGCCCGTCACCTCGGCCCCCGCCGCGAACAGACCAACGCCATCTACCCCACCTATGGCGACCACCTGAACGGTGGCTTTCTGAGCCATGTGGCGGGCAAGGTGCTGGTGCGCACTGGGCACAAGGGCATCAGCCTGCGGATTCACAATGCCTTCCAGCATGGCACAAAGGACAACGACCCGGCGCTGCTTGGCAACACGCAGCTTGTGCATCTGCATGGTCAGGACTGGGAGCACTGGCTCAAACACTACCGCTTCCGCCTGTCGCAAGGCTCCTACCGTGACAGCCTGAAAGCGGCCCCCATGGCGGACGGTATCGCGCTGAACATGAACCAGCTTTTCAGGATGCTAGAGGATGAAGGCGGCGAAGAGGCGCTGCGCGCCTTCTATACCGAAGTCTGCACCGCCACGCCCGACTTGCGCGAACGTCTCGCAGAACACGGTCACTTGCACGCCATTACGCTCGATCTGGCAGCCAAACGCGCCCGCCATTTCCCTGATATGACTTGAATTGTTGATATTTCGGCAACAATCCCCATCTCTACCAAATGATCGTTGCGGTCCGCCCTCGTTGGATTGACCCTGCCCCCTATCTTCCGTTAAACGCAGGGGCACTCGGGTCACATATGTGACGACTCACGGGGCCACACGGGCCCGACCCGAACCAGATGCGCGGGCCAAGGTAGTGTCCGCAAGACATGGACACACATGACCAAATTCACTGATCTGAACCTGAACCCCAAGGTCCTCAAGGCCATCACCGAAGCCGGCTATGAAACGCCCACCCCGATTCAGGCCGGGGCTATTCCCCCCGCCCTCGAAGGGCGCGACGTTCTCGGCATCGCCCAAACCGGCACCGGTAAAACCGCCAGTTTCACCCTGCCCATGCTCTCGCTTCTGGCGCGTGGCCGGGCGCGCGCGCGAATGCCGCGCAGCCTCGTGCTCTGCCCGACGCGTGAATTGGCCGCGCAGGTCGCCGAAAACTTCGACACCTATTCCAAACACCTCAAACTGACCAAGGCGCTTCTCATCGGCGGGGTCAGCTTCAAGGAACAGGACAAGCTGATCGACAAGGGGGTCGATGTCCTGATCGCCACGCCGGGCCGCCTTCTGGATCACTTCGAGCGCGGAAAACTCCTGTTGACCGGCGTGCAGATCATGGTGGTGGACGAGGCCGACCGGATGCTCGACATGGGGTTCATCCCCGATATCGAACGCATCTTCTCGCTCACGCCCTTCACCCGGCAAACCTTTTTCTTCTCGGCCACCATGGCACCCGAGATCGAACGCATCACCAACACCTTCCTCCAAAACCCCGAACGGATCGAGGTCGCCCGTCAGGCCACGGCCTCCGAGACGATCGAACAGGGCGCGGTGATGTTCAAACCCTCGCGCCGTGACCGCGCCGACAGCGAGAAACGCAAACTCCTGCGCGCGATCATCGACGGCGAAAAGGAAAAATGCACCAACGCCATCATTTTCTGCAACCGCAAGACCGATGTCGACATCGTCGCCAAGTCGCTAAAAAAATATGGCTATGACGCCGCCCCGATCCACGGCGATCTGGATCAGTCACAACGTACCAAAACGCTTGATGCCTTCCGCAATGGCGAACTGCGCTTTCTCGTGGCCTCTGACGTGGCCGCGCGTGGCCTCGACGTGCCCGCGGTCAGCCATGTGTTCAACTACGACGTCCCCGGCCACGCCGAAGACTACGTCCACCGCATCGGCCGGACGGGCCGTGCCGGTCGCGAAGGCAAGGCGATCACGCTTTGTGGTCCGCGTGACGACAAGACATTGGACGCGGTCGAAAAGCTGCTCCAGAAAGACATCCCGCGCATCGACAATCCGTTGAAGTCCGGCACACCGGAAACAGCGGAGGCCGAGGGCGGAGAGAGCAAGCCGAAACCAAGCCGTTCGCGGTCTTCGCGGGCGAAATCCGCCAAGGCGCCTGACACACCCAAGGAAGAGACCAGCAAGCCGGAGCAGCCGCAGAAATCCAAGGCCAAACAGCTTGAGGCGAAGAAACCGGATGCCAAATCCGACAGCGCCGGCAAACCCTCCTCGCGCTCGCGCGGTGGCCGTGGCGGTAGCAACAAAGGCGGTAACGACAACCGTGTTGTCGGCATGGGCGATCACCTGCCCAGCTTCATCGCGCTCAGCTTCGACGAACGCCGCGCGGGCTGATTCGCGTTTCCAAAAGGCGCGGCTTGCGCCGCTCAGGTTTAATTTTAATGAGGGGCTTTGCCCCTCAAACTCCCCAGGGTATTTTCACCAAGAAAAAGCCGGGTGGCCGTGCCATCCTGTTCGTGACATCGGGCGGGTTTTGTACAACTTGTACATAACGCGCCTGCCCCCTGCCGATTTTTGTACAAAAACCGGGGGGCAAGCGTACGTTTTGTACAGAACGCCTAGGCGCTCAAGCGGCTGATGATGACGGTGACTTCGGGACGCTTGCCGATTTCGTTTTGCGCGCTTTGCCGGGTGACCTTGCGCAGTCCGTCTTCGAGCTTGTCATCATCCATCAAGGTCTTGGAGCCGGCCCGCCCCATGAATTGGCTGAGGTCTTCTTCCAACACGTCCAGAAGCGGCGCGCGGCTCCGGCCTTCTTCAGGCAAGCCCTTGATTTCGCACCAAGGTTCGCCAAGCGGATCGTCGTCTTCGTCCAAGATCACGTTGACCATGACATGCCCGTTCAGGGCCATGCGGATACGATCCCGCACCACCCCGTCCAAAGCGCCGATCTTGACGCTTCCATCCAAATAGACGCGGCCCGTTTCAACGTATTCGGCCACCTCGGCACGCTCACCGGTCAGGTCGACCATTGTGCCATTTGGTGCCAGAACGCCGCGTACCCCATTGGCTTTGCTTATTTTGACATGTTCGCGCAAATGACGGTGCTCACCATGCATGGGCACCACGAAATGCGGTTTGACCAGTTCATGCAGCCTCTCCAGATCGGGCCGGTTGGCATGGCCCGACACATGGTAAAGCCCGCTGCTGTCGTCCATAACATCGACGCCCATCTCGCTGAATTGATTGATGATTCTGATGACACCGCGTTCATTTCCGGGAATGGTTTTCGAGGAAAAGAGGAACATGTCTCCCTCTTTCATCGTGATCCCCTGATACTTGCCTTGCGCCAATTGCGCACTGGCCGCACGCCGTTCGCCTTGGCTGCCGGTGACGATCAACATCAGGTTTTCACGCGGGATTTCCTTTGCATCTTCGGGACTTATGGTTTTCGGGAATTCCTTGAGAACACCGGTTTCAACCGCCGCTTCAATCATCCGGCGCATGGCCCGACCCAAGAGGCAAATCGACCGTCCGGCCCGTTTGCCCGCCTCGGCCAATGTCTTCACCCGCGCCACGTTGCTGGCAAAGGTGGTGGTCACGACCATGCCCTTGGCACTGGAAATCAAGCCTTCGATATCGCCAGCCAAGGTGCTTTCAGAACGTCCCGCATGCGTGTTGAAAACATTGGTAGAATCGCACATCAGGGCTTTCACGCCGGGTTCCGACAAAGAGGCCCAGAGATCCTCGTCGAAGGCCTCGCCCACGACCGGGTCATGGTCAATCTTGAAGTCACCCGAATGCACCAAGCGGCCCTTGGGCGTGTCGATGACCAAGCCGGAGCTTTCTGGAATCGAATGGGAAATCGGCACGAAACCAACTTTGAAGGGCCCCGCTTCCGTCATCTCGGGCCAAGCGGATACCGTGCGCACCGATTTCTCGGTATAGCCCTTCTCGGTCATCTTCCGCCGCGCGATATTCGCCGTGAAGGCGCGGGCGTAGATCGGCGCGCCGAGATCTTCGTGAAACTGCGCCACAGCCCCTACGTGATCCTCGTGGGCGTGGGTGATGAACACGGCTTCCAACCTGTCACGACGCTCGGCAAGCCATTGAACATCCGGGAAAATCAGGTCGACGCCGGGGGTTCCGTCCATATCCGGGAAGGTCACGCCGAGATCCACGAGGATCAAACGCTCCTTACCCGGTTCGCCATAGCCATAGACATAGGCGTTCATGCCGATCTCACCGGCGCCCCCTAGGGGCATATAGATAATCCGTTCGCTGCTCATTCCGCCTCGGCCTTCTTGTTGTATTCATGGATCACGGTCAGCCCGTGCATTGTCAGGTCATCGTCAATTTCATCGAAAAGCATCTCGCCTTGGGCAAATAGCGTGGCAAGCCCGCCTGTCCCGATGATCCGCATGGGGCGTTCGTATTCTGCACGGATGCGGTCACAAATACCGTTTACCAGCCCCACATAGCCCCAGAACACCCCCGACTGCATACAGTCTACGGTATTGGTTCCGATCACTTTGGGCGGCTTGGTGACATCCACATGCGGCAGCGCGGCGGCAGCCATGTGCAGGGCCTCTAGGCTGAGGTTCACACCCGGCGCGATCACCCCGCCGACATAGGCCCCGTCATGGGCCACCACGTCAAAGGTGGTCGCGGTCCCGAAATCCACGACGATCAAATCGCCGCCATGCCTGTCGAAGGCCCCGGCTGTATTGACCAGTCTGTCTGGCCCCACCTGCGTCCCCGGGTCGACCCGGGGGTAATGCGGCAGAAGGCATTCAGGTTTGCCCACCACCATGGGCCGACACCCGAAGAAGCGATCTGCGAAAACCCGAAGGTTGAACACCACGCGTGGCACTGTCGAGGATATGATGACATCCGTGATGTCCGGAGTGATCCCATAGTGGTTGATCAGCGTGGAAAACCACGTGAAATAGGCATCCGCGGTGCGCGCGTGGTGGGTCGAGGTGCGCAGGGTACACAGGAATTCCGTGCCGTCCCATATGGAAAACACCGTGTTCGTATTGCCGCAATCAATCGCCAGAAGCATGTGCCGCCCCTATTAGAAAAACACCTCGGCCGCCGGAATGGCATGCCGCGTATCGCGCGTTGTTAGAACAAGATTGCCCGCCTCGTCCACCGTCTCGAAGGTGCCGGTCACCTCCATCTGTGCCGTGCGGGCCGTGATGACCTCACCCAAACGCGCCGCGCGATCCAGCCACGCGGTACGGATGGGGCCGAAGCCATAAGTCGTGAACTGCGTCTCGTGCCGGGCATAGGCCTGCGCCAGAAGGCCCAAGAAGACCTGCGGCGGCACATTGGCACCGGTTTCGGACAAAAGCGAAACAGGCCGCAGCGCGCCGGCCTCGACCTCGCCCACTTCCGGGGCATTGCGCAGGTTCACCCCGATGCCGATGGCCAGATGTGACAACCGCGGGCCGTGGCCCGCGCTCTCCAGCAAGATACCGGCCAATTTGCCACCGTTCAAAAGCACGTCATTGGGCCATTTGAGGCTTAGCCCCTGCGTCCGGCCCGTAGCCGCCACAATCGCGTCATAGAGCGCCAGAGAGGCCACGAATGATCGTAAGGCCGCTTGTTCGGGCGGCTCGGACGGATGCAAGACAAGCGTTGCGGCGAAGTTTCCCGCCGGGTTGGCCCAGCCCCTGCCCCGCCGACCGCGCGCGGCGGTCTGGTTGCGGGCCATGATCCATGTGGGGCCGGTCAATTCAGCCGCCATGCGCGCGGCCTCGGCGTTGGTGCTATCCACCTCGGCCAAGACCCGACGATCATAGCTTTCAGGCCAATCCGTCATGCGCGCCCCCTTTCGGACCATCCGCCAGAAACAAAGCGACGCGCCAGTGGCGCGTCACCTTTGTCATGAAGTCCTTCAGAAGATCAGTTGACAAGCGTCGCCGCCGCAGCCTGCGCCATGCTATCGACGCCGAACATATTGATGATCCCCAAAAGCATCAGCGCCGCCGATGCCATCAGGAAACCCCATTGCACCGGGGACCGGCCTGTTTCCAGCGGCTCACGCTCTTCGCCGAAGTACATGTAGTAGACGATGCGCAGGTAATAGAAGGCCCCGATCACCGAGGCAATCACACCCGCAACGGCCAGCCACGCCAGCCCACCTTCATAGGCGGCGCGCAGAACGTAAAGCTTGCCGAAGAAGCCCAGAAGCGGCGGCACACCCGCTAGGCTGAACAAAAGCAGCAACATGGCAAGCGCCCGGCCCGGATGGGCGCGCGAGTACATATTCAAGCTGGCGATGTCGGTGACCGGTTGGCCGTCACGCTCCATGCTCAGGATAAAGGCGAAGGTGCCGACGTTCATGGTGACATAAATCGCCATGTAAACCAGCATGGCCTCAACCCCAAGCACGGTACCCGCAGCAAGGCCCATAAGGGCGTACCCCATATGCGCGATGGACGAATACGCCATAAGACGTTTGATGTCGGTCTGCCCAATAGCCGCAATTGCGCCAAGGAACATCGACAGCACCGACAGAACCGCAACCACCTGCTGCCAGTCGCCCACCACACCGCCAAAGGCGTCATGCACCACGCGGGCAAAAAGGCCCATGGCCGCCACCTTGGGCGCGGTGGCGAAAAAGGCGGTGATCGGCGTGGGCGCCCCCTCATAAACATCGGGCGTCCACATGTGGAACGGCACGGCAGAGACCTTGAAGGCCAGACCGGACAGCACGAAGACCAGACCAAGCAGAAGGCCAATGGGCGCTTGGCCTTCGGCGGCTTCGATGATGCCCGAGAACAACGTCGTCCCGGCATAGCCATAGGTCAGCGAGGCACCATAAAGCAAAAGCCCCGAGCTGAGCGCGCCAAGCACGAAGTACTTGAGGCCCGCCTCGGTCGATTTGGCGCTATCGCGACGAAGCGAAGCCACGACGTAAAGCGCCAGAGATTGCAGCTCCAGGCCCATGTAAAGCGCCATGAGGTCACCGGCGCTGACCATCACCATCATGCCAACTGCCGACAGGGCGATCAGGACCGGGTATTCAAAGCGCAGAATCTTGCGCCGGGCCATATATTCCTGCCCCAGCACAAGCACCGCGGCAGCAGACAGCAGAATGGTCACCTTGGCGAACCGGGCAAACCCGTCATCGTTGAACATGCCGCCAAAGGCGGTGCGTGTGCCATCGCCCGTCGCCCCGATCCATAGCGCCATACCGGCCATCAGCGCCGCCGTGAGCCACACCAGAAGCCCAGCCATACGGTCCTTGCCGGTGTAGGCCGCCAGCAGAAGCGCCGCGATGGCATAGACCGAGATCACGATCTCGGGGAGGATAACATTCAGATCAGCCTGCATTGGTCAGGGCCTCCGTTACTGCGTCGCATCGGCGACCTGGGTGGCGGCATGCGCCTCGGCCAGGGCCGTGTCATAGTGTGAGATTAGCGCTTCAACCGAAGGGCCGGTGATATCGGTCACCAGACTGGGATAAACGCCCAGAAGCAGGGTCATCACCACCAACGGGGCAAAGATCGCCCGCTCGCGTTTAGTCATATCGGAAATCGACTTGAGGCTTTCCTTGATCAGGTCGCCCAGAACCACACGGCGATAGAGCCACAGCGCATAAGCCGCCGACAGGATCACGCCGGTGGTCGCCACAAGCGCCACCCAAGTGTTGACCTGAAAGACCCCAACCAGCGTCAGGAATTCCCCGATGAACCCCGAGGTACCCGGCAAGCCGACATTGGCCATAGTGAACAGCATGAAGATCAGCGCATAAGCCGGCATCCGGTTCACAAGGCCACCATAGGCGTCGATCTCGCGCGTGTGCATCCGGTCATAGATCACGCCAACACAGAGGAAGAGCGCGCCCGAGATGAACCCGTGGCTGAGCATTTGGAAGATGGCCCCGTCGATCCCTTGTTGGTTGGCCGCGAAAATGCCCATGGTGACGTACCCCATGTGCGCGACCGAGGAATAAGCGATGAGCTTTTTCATATCCTCTTGGGCAAGCGCCACAAGCGAGGTGTAGACGATGGCAATCGCCGACATCCACAGGACCAGCGGCGTCAGCACCTCTGCCCCCACGGGGAACATCGGCAGGCTAAACCGCAGGAAGCCATAGCCCCCCATTTTCAAAAGGATCGCCGCCAGAACGACAGACCCCGCCGTGGGCGCCTGCACGTGGGCATCGGGCAACCAAGTATGCACCGGCCACATCGGCATTTTCACCGCGAAGCTTGCGAAGAAGGCCAAGAACATCAGGGTCTGCATACCGCCGACGACATGAATGCCAAGAATGCTGAAGTCTTCCGAACCGAACTGGTGCCGCATGAGCGACGG
>DATFKJ010000427.1:0-3599 GCA_035268705.1 Roseovarius sp.
GCGCGCCCGACGGTGGCCGCAACGCCGTGCCGTCCGAAGGCCGCACCTTGGGTCGCGTTTGGCCCTCTGCCGGGCTCAGAACGACAACATCGCTGTCGGCGCCGCGCGGCTGAGGGTCAAAAAGTCCTTGCCCCGGCGCGCAGGCCGCCAAAGACATAGCCATAATGACGATTGCAAAACGCACATTCATGACAATCATCGTAAACCCGCTCCAAACCCCCTGCAACGACCAAGATCGTACTTGCCCCACATCGGCAGAGATCCTAAGTTTTACCCATGACAGCACCTTTGATTGACCCATTTCAACGTGCGATTTCGTATTTGCGCGTCTCCGTCACCGACCGCTGCGACTTTCGCTGCGTCTATTGCATGTCCGAGAACATGACGTTCCTGCCCAAAAAGGAACTGCTGACACTCGAAGAATTGGATCGCATGTGCTCCACCTTCGTGCGCATGGGCGTTGAGAAACTGCGCATCACTGGCGGCGAACCCTTGGTCCGCAAGGGTATCATGACCTTTTTCAATGCCATGACACGCCATCTCGAAGCGGGCGACCTCAAGGAACTGACCCTCACCACCAATGGCAGTCAGCTTGAGCGCTTCGCCGATGATCTCTACGCCGCTGGCGTCCGCCGGGTGAACATCTCCCTCGATACGCTTGATGAGAAGAAATTCGCCGACATCACCCGCTGGGGTCGCCTGCCGCAGGTGATCAAAGGCATTGATGCGGCGCAACGCGCAGGGCTTCGTGTCAAGATAAACACCGTGGCTCTCAAAGGCTTCAACGAAGACGAGCTTTTGACGCTGGTGGAATGGTGCAAAAGCCGCGACATGGACCTCACCTTCATCGAGGTGATGCCGATGGGAGACATCGGCAACGAGGACCGTTTGGATCAATACTGGAAGCTCACCGATCTGCGCGCGCGACTGGCCGAAACCTATACCCTGACGGACCTGCCAGAGCGAACAGGTGGCCCGGCGCGCTACGTCAAACTTGAAGAAACCGAACAAAAAATTGGCTTCATCACGCCTCTTTCGCACAATTTCTGTGAATCCTGCAATCGCGTGCGCCTTACCTGCACCGGAGAACTCTACATGTGCCTCGGCCAGGAAGACATGGCCGATCTGCGCGCACCCCTGCGCAACAACCCCAACAGCGACGCACCGCTGGAAGAGGCCATTCGCGCCGCCATCGCGCTCAAACCCAAGGGGCATGACTTCGATTATTCCCGGCAGTCGGTGGATGGCCGCATGTCGCGACACATGAGCCACACCGGCGGCTGATGTCCGGGCCTGCCGCGCCCCTGCCGGTCCGCCTTTACGGCGTGGCCGCCAACCTGATCGCGCCACTGGCTTATCGCCGTGTGCGTGCCAAGCTTGAGGCCCAAGGCACCCCCACCAGCCGCATCAAAGAGCGTATGGGCCGCGCGACACAGACGCGTCCGGACGGACGGCTCCTCTGGCTCCACGCGGCCTCCGTCGGCGAAAGTCTCTCGGTACTCGGCCTGATCGACGAACTGGGCACAGAGCATCCCGATCTGTCCTTCCTGATCACCTCCGGCACGGCCACCTCGGCCCAGATCGTTGCCAAACGTCTGCCGCCCCGCACGCAACACCAATTCGCACCGCTGGATTCCCGCCGGGCCGTCGGCCGGTTTCTCGACCATTGGCACCCCGACGCAGGTGTGTTCGTTGAAAGCGAACTCTGGCCCAACATGCTTACCGGGGCCTCGGCCCGCGGCATGCCCTTGGCACTGATAAACGCCCGGATTTCCGATACATCCGCGAATAACTGGAAGCGCCTCCGCGCCACGGCTCATCACCTTCTGAGCCATTTCACCCTGATTCATTGCCAGGATGCCCGCACCGCCAACCATTTTCACGACATCGGCCTCACCCATGCCGCAGCCGGCGTGAACCTCAAGTCCCTGTCCGGCGCCCTGCCTTTTGATGCCTCCGAACTTGCCCGCCTGCGCGACACCATCGGTGCGCGCCCGCTCTGGCTTGCCGCCTCCACCCACCCGGGCGAGGACGAGGTGGCGATCGCGGCACATGAAGCGCTGCTCAAACAGCGGCCCGAGACACTTTTGATCCTCGTCCCCCGCCATCCCGAACGTGCCGATGCGATCGAACTGCAAGTGGCCCAAGCTGGTCTCACCTGCGCCCGCCGCTCTACCGGTATTGCCCTCACCCCGCAAACTCAGGTCTATCTCGCCGATACCCTTGGCGAGATGGGACTGTGGTACGCTCTTTCGCCCATCACCTGCCTCTGCGGCTCCTTTGCGCCGGTGGGCGGCCACAACCCCTATGAACCCGCCCACGCGGGCTCCGCCCTTCTGCATGGGCCACTTTTCGCCAATTTTTCCGAGACTTACGCGGAACTCGCCGCACAAAACGCATCCACCGAAGTGCGCGACGCCGCCACCCTTGCCGCGGCACTGATGACCCTGCTTGGCGACGACCACGCGCTTGAAGATGCCCGCGCCCAAAGCCGCGCCTTCGCCGCCCGGCAAACCGATGCGCTGCACGGCTTCGCTCGAACCCTTTCCAAGGCGCTGTCGCTGGGCTAATCATCCGGCACACCGTGCAACCCAAGGCCATCCCCCCGTGCCCGAACTGATCGTCACCAACTTCAACCGGAACTTCACCGGCGTTTCGGCCACCGCCGCCGGTGTGATCCGCCAGCAAATGCAGCACTACGATCTGGCGCTCGCCGGTCACCCGCTCCCCGGCTGCCCCGACCCGATCACCAAGGCCAAGGCCATCCGCCTGTCGCGTACCCCGCCGCAAAACCGCCCCTTCACCATCTGGCATGTCCGCCGCAACACCGAGATGCGCGCGGCCCTCTGGGCGCGCGACGTGCTGCGGCTGCCGGTCAGGATCGTCTTCACCTCCGCCGCGCAGCGCCGCCATTCCGCCTTTCCCCGCTGGCTGATCTCAAAGATGGACGCGGTGATCGCCACCACCGAGCGCGCCGCAGACTTCGTCCCCCACGTTCGCGCCGTGGTCCCTCATGGTGTCGATTGCACCCGCTTCACACCGGCCACGAACCGCGCCGCCGCTTGGGCCGCGACGGGCTACCCCGGCAAGCGCGGCATAGCCACCATCGGCCGCATCCGCCCGGAAAAAGGCACCGACCGCTTCGTCGACGCCATGCTCGAATACCTCCCCACCGCGCCTGACACCACGGCGCTCGTGATCGGCCGCGCCGCCAAATCAGATGACGGCTTTCTCACTGATTTGAAACAGAAAATCGCCAAGGCCGACCTCTCCGACCGCATCCTGTTCCCCGGTGAACTGGCCCCCGATGACCTCCCCGCGCTCACCCGCGCGCTCTCGGCCATCATGCAACTGCCCCGCTACGAAGGCTACGGCATGACACCGCTCGAAGGCATGGCCAGCGGTGTGCCCTTCGTGGCCACGGACGCAGGCTATTACCGACACTTTTCCCAAGACGGCACCAACGGGATCATCACCCCCGAAGATGACGCACAAGCCACGGCAAAAGCCCTCGCCGCGATCCTCTCCGAAGACCGCCACGACCAAATGGCCCGGGCCGCGCGCCGCGCCGCCGAAACCCTTTTCAGCATCGAATCCGA
>DATFKJ010000428.1:0-4701 GCA_035268705.1 Roseovarius sp.
GCCTATGACGTTCTGAAAGACCCCGAGAAGAAAGCCGCCTATGACCGTTTCGGTCACGCCGCCTTCGAAGGTGGCAATGGCGCTGGCGCGCGCCCGGGTGGCGGTTTCGGTGGTCACCCCGGACAGGGTGATTTCGCCTCGGCCTTTTCGGATGTTTTCGATGATCTCTTCGGCGATTTCATGGGCGGTGGGCGTGGTCCCGGCGGGCGGCAACGCGCCTCGCGTGGTTCGGACCTGCGCTACAATCTGCGTGTGACCTTGGAAGAGGCTTTCAACGGCCTGCAGAAAACCATCAACGTACCCACTTCGGTTGGCTGCGATGCCTGTGATGGCTCTGGTGCCGAGGGTGGGGCCGAACCCACCACATGCCCGACCTGTTCGGGTATGGGCAAGGTTCGCGCGCAACAAGGGTTCTTTACCGTTGAGCGTACCTGCCCCACCTGTTCGGGTCTGGGCCAGATCATCAAGAACCCCTGCAACACCTGTCACGGGCAAGGTCGCGTTGAAAAGGACCGCGCGCTAAGCGTGAACATCCCCGCAGGCGTCGAAACCGGCACCCGCATCCGCCTTGCAGGCGAGGGTGAGGCCGGGATGCGCGGCGGGCCGCCGGGTGACCTTTATATTTTCATTGAAGTCGCCCCGCATGAGCTGTTCGAGCGTGAGGAAAGTAATCTTTTCTGCCGTGTGCCTGTCTCGATGACGACCGCCGCGCTTGGCGGCGATATCGAAGTGCCCACCATTGACGGTGGCCGCAGCCGGGTGAAGATTCCCGCAGGCTCCCAATCGGGCCGTCAGATGCGCTTGCGCAGCAAAGGCATGCCCGCCCTGCGTGGCGGCGGAGCCGGCGACATGTTCATTGAGCTGGCCGTGGAAACCCCGGTCAACCTGACTGGCCGCCAGAAAGAACTGCTGCGCGAATTCGAAGCGCTGTCGGAAGACAACAATCCCGAAAGCAAAAGCTTCTTCTCGTCGGTTAAAAGTTTCTGGGATTCGATGAAATCCTGATCCGATAGACAGACAACAGACCAAAGGCGCGCGGCCCTCGCGCGCCTTTTTAATTTCAACGATTCGATGCTGCCTGATTCTCGTTTGCAATTGCGGCAAACTACTGTATAGGCAGACGTCATACATGCGCGTGCGGCCCGCCTGGCCAGAATCACCCCGGTTGATGAAAATGCCGGTTCGGGCTGTCGACGCGCGGCACAGACAACAAACAGAACCCGAAGCAAAGGTTTGATTCAAAATGGCAAATACGCCCCAGTCCAAGAAACGCGCCCGTCAGAACGAGAGCCGTTTCGCCGTAAACAAAGCCCGCCGTTCGCGCATCCGCACGTACCTGCGTAATGTCGAGGAAGCGATCGCTTCGGGTGACAAAGATGCCGCACAAAAAGCCCTGCGCGCCGCTCAGCCCGAGCTTATGCGCGGTGTCACCAAGGGTGTTTTCCACAAGAACACCGCATCGCGTAAAGTTTCGCGGCTCGCGGCTCGCGTGAAGGCTCTCGGCTAAGGCACGGCCTAAGCTATTGTTTTAAAAAGGCGCCCAATCTGTGGCGCCTTTTTCTGTTTGTGCGGGCTATCCGAAGGGATAGAGATTCTTTTTCACCAAACACAGAGTCAAGCGCTAAGAACAGTTGCCGCAGCACACTTCAAGTTGCTAACTTCGGTCCTGCGATTCACGCTTGGGGGGACAGGCAGTTGCAGCGCCGCACAAGGGTCAATTAGGCCCGACAGGCGGTGCTGTTTCCGGAACCACCGTTCCGGACGTCCAACAAGTAGACACGCAGCAGGCAAAAGCGTTTACGCAGTTATGGGGATTTCTGCGCCAACGGGTCTGCTGCGGCATTGAGAGTTTTGTCTTGGCTGCGGCCTTTCCTCCGTTGACCTTTCAACGGGAGGAAGATGCTATGCCAAACGTCTCCCGGCTTGTGTCGCATTCGCCGCGTTTTGCGGTTGGGGAATGTGGATTTTGTGGAACGGGATAGCATGACACAAGAACAATGGGGCAAGGTCAAACAACAACTCCTGAAAACGGTCGGCAGCAACAATTACAAAACCTGGATTGAGCCGCTCGAACTGCAGGAGGTTGCCGACGGGGTCGCCACCCTCGCGGTGCCTACCAGCTTTCTGGGCAATTACGTTTCGCAGAATTTTGGCGATCTGATCCTTTATCAGATGGGCAACATCAATTCTGATGTCCGCCGCATCAGTTTCCGCGTTGCCGCTAACAACGCCGCTCGCCCTTTGCGCGAGATGCAAACAGCCACCGACGCTCCTGCCGAGAGCGCGCCATCGCAATCCTCAGTCAGCAAACCTATGACGGGTGGCGAAAATCTCTTCCCGGCCGCCCCTCTGGACGATCGTTTTACCTTTGATAGTTTCATCGTGGGCAAACCAAATGAACTGGCCCACGCCGCGGCCAAGCGTGTTGCCGAAGGCGGCCCCGTCACATTCAACCCGCTGTTTCTCTATGGCGGCGTCGGCTTGGGCAAGACCCACCTCATGCACGCCATCGCATGGGAGCTTCAATCACAGCGCCCCGACCTCAGCGTGATCTACCTGTCGGCGGAACAGTTCATGTACCGCTTCGTGCAGGCCCTGCGCGACCGCAAGACCATGGACTTCAAAGAGATGTTCCGTTCGGTCGATGTGCTGATGGTGGACGATGTCCAATTCATCGCTGGCAAGGAAAGCACGCAAGAAGAGTTCTTCCATACCTTCAACGCGCTTATCGACCAGAAAAAACAGATCATCATTTCCGCCGACCGTGCGCCCGGTGAAATTGTCAATCTCGAAGAGCGCATCCAATCACGCTTGCAATGTGGCCTTGTCGTCGATCTGCATCCCACGGATTACGAATTGCGCCTTGGCATCTTGCAATCCAAGACCGAGCAATACAGCGCCCAGTATCCCGGCCTCAAGATTGCCGATGGCGTGCTGGAGTTCCTTGCGCATCGCATTTCGACCAACGTGCGTGTGCTCGAAGGGGCGCTCACCCGTCTTTTCGCCTTCGCCTCCCTTGTGGGTCACGAGATCACGCTGGAACTGACTCAGGATTGCCTTGCTGATGTGCTCCGTGCCTCCGAGCGCAAGGTGTCGGTTGAAGAAATCCAGCGCAAGGTTTCGGATCACTACAACATCCGCCTCAGCGACATGATTGGCCCCAAACGCCTGCGCAGCTTTGCGCGCCCGCGTCAGGTGGCCATGTATCTTTGCAAGCAGCTGACCAGCCGCTCGCTGCCGGAAATCGGTCGCCGTTTTGGCGGTCGGGATCATACAACTGTAATGCACGGCGTTAAGCGGATTGACGAGTTGCGCCAGCAAGATGCCCAGATCGCCGATGATCTGGAAATGTTGCGCCGCACCCTCGAAGGCTAAGCGCCTCAAATGCCACAGATGCAAAGGGCGGCCCGCATCCGGGGGGCCGCCCTTGACGCGCCTGTGAATAAACCCGAAAACACAACAAAAGGCTTGAGGCCAAAGGGGAAGTTGCTAACGTGCTCCCCCGGCCAGAGGGTCGGCACCTGATACGGGAGCGAGGGTATGAAACTCAGCATCGAACGCGGAACACTGCTCAAGGCCGTGGCACAGGCCCAATCGGTCGTCGAGCGGCGCAACACCATTCCGATCCTCGCCAACGTGCTGATCGAAGCAGAGGGCGATGCCGTGCATTTCCGCGCGACTGACTTGGATATCGAGGTGGTCGACAAGGCCCCGGCGCAAGTCGAACGCGCCGGTGCCACAACGGTTTCCGCCGTCACCCTGCACGAGATCGTCCGCAAGCTGCCCGATGGCGCGCTTGTCACCCTCGCCGACGATGGCGCATCCGGGCGGTTGACGGTTGAGGCGGGCCGCTCGAACTTCAACCTTGCGACCCTGCCCAAAGAAGACTTCCCGGTCATGGCGTCGTCGGAATACAGCGCCAATTTCTCGGCCCCTGCGCCGACCCTGCGCCGCCTTTTCGACAAGTCGAAATTCGCCATCTCGACCGAGGAAACCCGTTATTACCTCAACGGCGTCTATATGCATGTCTCCGAGGCCGAAGGCGGTAAGGTCCTGCGCTGTGTGGCGACCGACGGTCACCGCCTTGCCCGGATCGACGCGGACCTGCCCGAAGGGGCCGAGGATATGCCCGGTGTCATCGTGCCGCGCAAAACCGTTGGTGAGCTGCGCAAGCTGCTGGATGACGACGATATGAAAATCGCCGTGTCGGTCTCGGAAACCAAGGTGCGCTTCGCCACGCCCGACATCACGCTCACCTCCAAGGTGATCGACGGCACCTTCCCCGATTATACCCGCGTCATTCCGCAGGGGAACACCCGCAAGATGGAAGTCGACGCCGCCGAGTTTGCCCAAGCCGTGGATCGTGTGGCCACTGTCAGCTCTGAACGCTCCCGCGCGGTGAAACTCACCCTCGACGAAGACCGCCTGATTCTTTCGGTCAACGCGCCCGACAGCGGCGCGGCAGAGGAAGAACTGGCCGTGGCCTATGGCGACGAACGCCTGGAAATCGGCTTCAACGCCAAATACCTTCTGGAAATCTCCAGCCAAGTGGACCGCGAAAACGCCGTGTTCCTGTTCAACTCCTCAGGCGATCCCACTTTGATGCGCGAAGGCAATGACACTTCGGCGGTCTATGTGGTCATGCCGATGCGCGTGTGACAGGGGCGGGACGCCTCCGGCGGGAGTATTTTTGGAAAGATG
>DATFKJ010000429.1:0-8820 GCA_035268705.1 Roseovarius sp.
ATTCCTGCCGGGCGCTTGGGCGAGCCGGAAGAAATCGCGCGCTGCGTGGCCTTCCTTGCCTCGGACGACGCGCAGTTCATCAATGGCTCGACCATTTCCGCGAACGGCGCACAGTTCTTCGTCTGATCAATATCTGACAGACATGAAAAGGGCCGGTCGCGTTGACCGGCCCTTTTGCTTTCCAGATGTCACTTGCAACGATCATCCGGAAGATTTCTGACCCGTCAGGCGCGCCCAAATTCGGCCAAGGGCCTCGCCCCTTGCGTCGTGGGCGGCGCGATAGGCATCGCGGGTGCGCTTATCACTGGCAACTTCGATCATCGGGCAATCCTTTCATTAGATCGCAGTATTTCTTGACTGAACCCAATATGTCCCGCATTACAAAAACGCACAAACGAGACTTTCTGTCACTTCAGTTAAGTGATACTTAACCGATATGTCAGATCGCTTGCCGCCCCTTACCGCCCTGCGCGCCTTTGACGCCGCCGCGCGGCACATGTCGTTTCAACAGGCTGCCGCCGAATTGAACGTCACGCCCGCCGCGCTTTCGTTTCAGATCAAGTCCCTTGAGGAACACCTTGGCGCCCCGCTCTTCCGCCGCCTCAACCGCGCCGTGGAACTGACCGAGGCGGGCCGCGCCCTTGCCCCAGGGGCCAAGGACGGCTTTGAAACCCTCACTGCCGCGTGGCGCGCCGCGCGCAGGGTGAATGACCATGCCTCGCTCACCGTGACGGCCGGGCCAGCCTTTACCGCCGCATGGTTGGCCCCGTACCTCTACAGCTTCGCTCAAGCCCACCCCGAGATCGAACTGCGCCTAAGCGCAGGTTTGGGCCTTGTGGACTTGGGGCGCGATGACGTGGACGTGGCCGTGCGCTTTGGCTATGGCCCCGATCCTGACCTTTACGAAGAACGGTTTCTGGACGAATGGGTCACCCCGATGATGACGCCGGCCTTGGCCGAACAGATGCCAAACCCTGCCGATCTGGCGCAGGCGCAATTGCTACATCAGGACGATATTCGTTTTCTTGATCCGCCCTGCGATTGGCCCGCATGGTTCCGCGCGGCGGACCTGCCCGCGCGCGATTGGACCGGGCAACGCTTTTCACAAGCCGACCACGCCATCAACGCGGCGCTATCCGGGGCCGGTGTAATTCTGGGGCGTATTTCATTGGCGGCACGCCTGCTTGACGAAGGGCGTCTGGTTGCCCCCTACACCGTGGGCCTGCGCACCAATGCGCATTACAGGATCCTATGCGTCAAAGGGACCGAGGCGCGACCCCACATTGCCGCGTTCCGCGCGTGGCTGCGCGATCAGACAGCCGTGGTGTCTGCCCACGACTGTCATTTCGATCTGATCGACGCGGGCGATGTACCGCGCGTGGCCGGTTAGGCGCTTTCGCTCAGACGTTCGATTTCTTCCTTGATACGTAGCTTTTGCTTCTTGAGGTCCGCGATTTCCAGATCGCTGGCGCCCGGGGCGCGCTGCGCCTCTTCTACCTTTTCCGAGAGGTCCTGATGTTTCTTTTTCAGTTGCTCGACATGCGAACTCAAGCTCATGGACGTAACTCCTCTCTAGGTGAATTGAACACCTGCAGTGCAGCACAGTTTTACAATTCTGTCACGCTGCAACCGCAACATAAGCGGGAAAATGCGAGATCAATTTGAATCTTTTCATTCTGGAAACAAAAGCGGCTCCCCGAGCCTTAGAACGCAAGTGGTTGCAGCATTGTAGTTTTCCCGGCCTCCCAAGTGGCTACCCCCCTCGTGCAAAATCCAGCCATCGTGCAGACGAAATGACGCACGCCCGCCTTTGCGCCCACGCATCAAGACCAGCCGGGCTTCCCGCCCCTTGCGGGGAATCAACGGCAAAACCTCCAAACTCCCCAAATGCCGCGCGGCATGGTTCAGCATATCGGGCAGGCGCTCGGCCCGCTGGATCAGGGTAACAGTCCCCTTGGGCGCACAGCGCTTCGACGCCGCGGCGATCCAATCCCCAAGCGGCGTTGCCTCGCCGCGCCCGGTTTCCCGGCCCCGATCCTCGACTTTCGTGCTGGATTCGCGGTCAAAATAAGGGGGGTTGGCCAAGACATGGGTGAATCGCCGCTGCTTCAGGATTTCAGGCATATGCACCAGATCCCCCGCGACCACCTCCAACGGCAGATCGTTTTCCTCCGCGTTGCGTCGGGCCAGATCGGCATAGGCGGGCTGCACCTCAAGCCCGGTCGCGACAACCTCGGGTACCCGCCGCGCCACGCAAAGCGCCGCTACACCTGCGCCACAGCCCAGATCAAGCACCGTATCGCCCGCCCGTGCCGGAACGCTCGCGGCCAGAAGCACAGGGTCGACCCCGGCACGATACCCCGTCTTGGGTTGCCACAGGCGTAGCTGACCACCAAGGAAATCATCCCGGCTCAAGGCGTCATCAGGCCAGCCGTCAGTCATCCACCTCGATCCCGTTGTCCTCAAGCGTCCGGCGCGCATGCGCGAAATGCGCCTCCGCAACCATAAGGCGACGCGGGAAAATCCCTATGCCCCCTTCCAGGATGCTCATATTTACGTCCATTTCAAAGCAGTCTATACCCTCGCCCTGAAGCAGCGCTTGGGCAAAGGCGATCATCGTCGGATCGGTGGTGCTGAAAAGCTGTTTCATGGGGATGACATAAGGGCACCGCGAGGGATTTGTCGACCGGTGTGACGGGAGTGTGATGGGATTGGACCACGCCACGACAAAACCGCATGAGGAACTGGCCGCACATCTGAGCGACAAGATGGAGGCCGTGAATACGCTCATCCGCAAGCGCATGGCCTCGCGCCATGCGCCACGTATCCCCGAAGTCACCGCGCATCTGGTCGAGGCGGGCGGCAAGCGCCTGCGCCCGATGCTGACGCTGGCTGCTGCCGATTTGTGCGCCTATGAAGGCGAATTTGACGTGCATCTCGCCGCCACGGTGGAGTTCATCCATACCGCCACCCTGCTGCACGATGACGTCGTCGACGAAAGCAAGCAACGCCGTGGGCGGCCCACGGCGAACCTGTTGTGGGACAACAAATCAAGCGTTCTGGTGGGCGACTACCTTTTCGCCCGCGCGTTCCAGTTGATGGTTGAACCGGGCAACCTGCGGGTGCTCGACATCCTGTCGAACGCTGCTGCCGTGATTGCCGAAGGCGAGGTTCTGCAACTCAGCGCGGCGCAGGATTTGAAAACCACCGAAGACATCTATTTGCAAGTCGTGCGCGGCAAGACCGCGGCCCTTTTCTCGGCCGCCACCGAGACGGGCGGCGTTCTGTCCGGCGCGCCCGAAGATCAGGTGCGCGCCCTGTTTGATTATGGCGATGCGCTTGGCATCGCCTTCCAAATCGTTGATGATCTGCTGGATTACCAAGGCGACAGCGCCGCCACCGGCAAGAACGTCGGTGACGACTTCCGCGAGCGTAAGCTGACCCTGCCGGTGATCAAGGCCGTGGCCATGGCCGATGCCGAGGAACGCGCCTTCTGGTCCCGCACGATCGAGAAGGGCAAACAGGACGACGGTGATCTGGATCACGCGCTCATGCTGCTGGGCAAGCATGGCGCGCTCGAAGCCACCCGTCAGGATGCGCTGATGTGGGCCGGAAAGGCCAAGACGGCCATGCAGGCGCTGCCGAAGCACCCGGTGCGGCGCATGTTGATAGATTTGGCCGATTACGTGGTCGCGCGGGTCAACTAAGGCGCTCAGGCATTAAGGCGCACCGCCTCGACCCACCAGCCCGGGTTTTGTTCATGCAGGCGCCCGGCGGCCGCGGCCGCCGTTTCCGCATCGGAATAAAGCCCAAAGCACGTGCCCCCCGATCCCGACATCCGCGCCAGATGACACCCCGGCGTGACGGACAACGTATCGAAGACCTGTTGCACCACAGGCTCGGCCTTGATGGCCGGGGCCTCCAGATCGTTGCGCATCTCGCCCAGCCATTCGATCAACGCCGACGCATCTGCGAAGTCCGGCAAGGTGTCAGGCATCGCGGGATTGTGGGCACACTCCAGCCCGGCAAAAACCTCTTTCGTCATCACCGGTAGCTTCGGGTTCACCAAAACCGCATGCAACTCAGGCAGGCCCGCCACCGGTGTGATCGCCTCGCCCACACCGCGCATCCGGGCCGCGCGCCCGTGCAGGCAAACGGGAATATCCGCCCCCAACCCAAGAAGACCGTCAGGGATCGGCTTGCCGGACATCTCGGACAGGGCCTTGAGCGTGGCCGCCGCATCACTTGATCCACCACCGAGTCCCGCCGCATTGGGAAGGTGCTTTTCCAGATGGATATCAACGGAAAGCCCCATCAGTCTGGCCGCCTTGACCACGAGGTTGCTGGCATCCGCCGGCACTCCTGCCGCCATCGGCCCATTCACCGTAAGCATGGTCGTATCGCTTGGACGCAGGCTCAGGCGGTCGCCGATATCGGCAAAGACAACTAGGGTATCCAACTCATGATAGCCATCCTCACGGCGCCCTGTCACATGAAGGGTCAGGTTGATCTTGGCCGGAGCAAACCCCTCACTCGCCGTCATCGGCCACCTTCAGGGGCGGCGCGCCCTCTTCTTCAAGCACTTGGTCCAGTCCGACCTCAAGCTTGCGGCGAATACGGTCGGGGTCGATGTCTTGCAAAGGGGTATCATCACCGATGAAGGACAGCGCACGCTTCCATTGGAAACGCGCCTCGGTCTCGCGCCCCACGGCCCAAAGGACATCACCCAGATGGTCGTTCACCACGGGGTCCACGGGCATAAGCTCGGCGGCATGTTCCATGTGGCCGATGGCTTCGTCATAGCGGCCAAGGCGGTAGAGAACCCAACCAAGGCTATCGACGATATAGCCACTGTTCGGCTGCGCCTCGACGGCGCGTTCGATCATATCAAGCGCTTCATCCAGCTTGATCTGCTTTTCCACCAGCGAGTACCCGAGATAATTCAAAACCTGCGGCTGCTCGGGGTTCAACTCAAGCGCACGGCGGAAATCGGCCTCGGCCTGCTCCCACATGCCCTGCCGCTCGAAGCTGATGGCGCGGGCGTAATGCACGAACCACTGATCGGCCTCGCGCTCCTCGTAAAGCGCGATGGCCTTGTCATAGGCCTTCGCAGCGTCATCAAACTGCTCCAACTGTCGGAACAGATCACCAGCCGAGACATGCACCGTGGGCTGGTCAGGGTGGCTCTGCGCCAATTGCTCCAAAACCTCGATGGCGGCATCGGTTTTCTCTGCCCGGCGCAGGGTATCGGCGCGGCCAAGCTCGGCGGCCAGGAACGAGGGATGCTCCCGCGGGACGCGCTTGTAGGCCTCTGTCGCCAATTCATAACGCGCCAGCGATTCCAGCAATTGCGCCGACATGATAACGGCGTCGATGTGGTCCGGGCTCAGATGTTCGGCCACCCGTGAATACAGCAGGGTGTAATCCTCGCCCGTGTCGCTCAGCAGCGCACGCCCCAGTGAGAAAAAGACCTCGGCCACGCCATCGGCGGCGCCGCTTATCATGCTGAAGGGTACTTTGTCGCCCGCCGCCAGACGGTCGCGCAACACCTGAATCTCGGGGTCCAGATCGGTGCCGAATGTATCGTCGATCTGTGCCACTGCGTCTTCGTTGCGGTCCAGTTGGCTCAGCACTTCGGCCCAGGCCAAGGTGCCACGGCGTGTCCTTTGCATCGGGCCATCGCTGTCACCGGCGAAAATCTGATCAGCACCTTCGAAATCCCCGACCGAGGCCAGCGCCAGTGCTTTGTGATAGATTGCGAAACCGCGCATGCCGCGTTCACCGGCAACGCTGTCGAACAATTCCAGGGCTTGGCTCATGTCGCCTTGGCCCAGATGCGCCCAGGCCGCGATCAACCCATCGGCCAGTTGCCCCACGCCATTGCCCGCCTCAAGCCGCGCCAGCAGGCCATCGTAATCCTCTTGCAGCACCTCTTCGGCCAAAAGGACCATATGCGCCACTTGGCTGCGCAGTTCATCGGATTCGATCTTGCGGGCAATCGGCAAGGCGCGGTCAAAATCGCCCAAGGCCACATGCGCAACAACAGCGTTTTCCATGATGACCGGGTTCGATTGATCCTCGGTCAGGGCGCGGGTGAAATACTCCGCCGCAGCCTTGAAATCATGATCATAACGCGCCTGACGCGCCGCCAGATAGGCACCCGATGCCTCAACGGCCAGTGCAGGCGGCACCGCCCCTTGCAAAAGGGTGGCGATGGCGATGGCGGATAGGGTTCGGAGTGTCACGCTGGCCTGCCTTTGCTTTGCCCCAAGGTATGGGCAGAACCTAGTACGCCCTATCGCCCAAAGCAATGCGGGGCGGCCCGAAGACCGCCCCGCAGGCATAATATCACACGGTGTTTACATATTGGGATAGTTCGGCCCATCGCCCCCCTGCGGCGTGACCCAGTGGATATTCTGGCTGGGGTCCTTGATGTCGCAGGTTTTGCAATGCACGCAGTTCTGGAAGTTAATGACGAACTTGGGCTCCTTGCCCTCTTCGCGCACCACCTCGTAAACCCCCGCCGGGCAATACCGCTGCGCCGGCTCGTCGTACTTGGGCAGGTTGACGCCGATCGGCACGCTATCGTCCTTGAGCGTAAGGTGCGCCGGCTGGCTTTCCTCGTGGTTGGTCATCGAGAAGCTGACATTGGTCAAACGATCAAAGCTCAGCTTGCCATCAGGCTTGGGATAGCTGATTTCCTTGTGCTTGTCCGCAGCCTCGGTCGCCTCGGCATCCGATTTGCCGTGGCCCATCGTCCCGAACAGCGAAAAGCCCAAGGTGTTGGTCCACATATCCAACCCACCAAGGGTCAGCGAGGCCGTCAGACCCCACTTCGACCACATCGGCTTGACGTTGCGCACCTTCTTGAGATCCTTGCCGATGGCACCGCTGCGCACGTCGTCCTCATAGGCCGACAATTCATCGGTCGCGCGGCCCGCCTCGATCGCGTCATGGGCCGCTTCGGCCGCGGCCTTGCCCGACAGCATGGCGTTATGGTTGCCCTTGATGCGCGGCACGTTGACCATCCCCACCGAACAGCCCAGCATCGCCACACCGGGGGCCACCATCTTGGGCATCGACTGATACCCGCCTTCGGAAATCGCCCGCGCCCCATAGGCCACGCGCTTGCCGCCTTTAAGAAGCTCCGCCACCATCGGGTGATGCTTGAAACGCTGGAACTCCATGTAGGGGTAAAGATGCGGGTTGCGGTAGTTCAGGTGAACAACGAACCCCACGTAAACCTGATTGTTATCAAGGTGATAGATGAAAGACCCGCCCCCGGCGTTGCCATTCAGTGGCCAACCCATGGTGTGGGTCACGCTGCCCTCACGGTGCTTTTCGGGGTCGATCTCCCAGATTTCCTTCATGCCAAGGCCGAATTTCTGCGGCTCTTTCCCGGCGCTCAGGTCGTATTTGGCGATCACTTCCTTGGCCAGACTGCCGCGCACACCTTCCGACAGGAAGACATACTTGCCATGCAACTCCATCCCCGGCTCATAACCGGGTCCGGGCGTGCCATCGGGGTTCTTGCCGAACTCACCGGCCACCACACCCTTCACATTGCCGTTCTCGTCATACACCATTTCCGAGCACGCCATGCCGGGGAAAATCTCCACGCCCAGTTCCTCGGCCTGCTCGGCCATCCAGCGGCAGACATTGCCCATCGACACGATGTAATTGCCGTGGTTGTTCATCAGCGGCGGCATGGGCCAGTTGGGGATGCGCACCTGCCCACCTTCGCCCAGCATGTAGAAATTATCGTCCTTCACCGGCACGTTCAGCGGCGCGCCCTTGTCCTTCCAGTCCGGAATCAGCGCATCCAGACCGCAAGGGTCCAGAACCGCCCCCGACAGGATATGCGCCCCCACTTCCGAGCCCTTTTCAAGAACCACAACCTCGCGCGAGGGGTCCAGTTGCTTCAGCCGGATCGCAGCCGACAGGCCCGCAGGCCCCGCCCCGACGATCACAACATCGTATTCCATCGCTTCGCGAGTCACATCGGACATGGCTTGCATCCTTTTCTAAGGGCGGTTTGGTCACGTAACAAAGTTGCGCACGTGGTTAGCGCGCCGCCCGGTTGAAGGTCAATTGAAACACGACGTTAAACAAGGCTGAGAACGGCAAAAAGCCCGGGATCGCGACACCATTGCACAGTCAGATGCCATGGCCTATTGCAAAGTCCGGTCCGCTCAGGGCAGTCTGGCGCGACCAAGCCGACAGACCTGCCGGGGGCGGCCCGAGGCCCGTGCCCCGCAACAATAGTGGATAGTGACGATGGAAAAGATCCCGATGACCCGCAAGGGCCATGCCGCCCTTGAGGCCGAGTTGAAGCACCTGAAGTCCGAAGAACGCCCTGCCATCATCCGCGCCATCTCCGAGGCGCGCGAACATGGCGACCTGTCGGAAAACGCCGAATACCATTCGGCCAAGGAAAAACAAAGTTTCATAGAAGGCCGGATCAAGGAACTTGAGGGCGTCATCAGCCTTGCCGAGGTGATCGACCCTGCCAAACTTTCGGGCTCGATCAAGTTCGGCGCCACTGTCACACTGGTCGACGAGGACACCGACGAGGAAAAAACCTATCAGATCGTCGGCGAATACGAAGCCAGCATCGAAAACGGCCTGCTGAACATCAAATCGCCCATCGCCCGTGCCCTGATCGGCAAGGAAGAGGGCGACAGCGTCGAGGTGCGCACCCCCGGTGGTGAAAAATCCTACGAAGTGCTAGACATCGCCTATATCTGACAGGCTGCAGCAAATGTCTCAAAATCAGGGCCCAGATCGTGCCGCCAAGGGTTTGGAGGAAAAACCAGCCTC
>DATFKJ010000430.1:0-8674 GCA_035268705.1 Roseovarius sp.
CGCGCGTCGTCGGTCGTCGGCGTGGCGAGGCGGATGAAATTGAGGCCCGCCGCCTGCGCCGGAAGACAGAGTTCGCTGTCTTCCTCGGGGGGCAGGTCGACGATGATCAGCCCGTCGATGCCCGCTTCCTTGGCGTCCGCCAGGAAACGCTCGACCCCGCGCGAATAGATCGGGTTGTAATAGCCCATCATCACGATCGGCGTGCTGTCATCGGTTTCGCGGAATTCGCGGGTCATTTGCAGGGTGCGTTCCAGCGTCATGCCTTGCTCAAGCGCGCGTTGACCGGCCAATTGGATCGTGGGGCCATCGGCCATCGGATCGGTGAAGGGCAGGCCCAGTTCGATGATGTCGACGCCCGCGCCGGGCAGGCCTTTGACCAACTCAAGCGAGGTGTCGTAATCCGGGTCCCCGGCCATGACATAGGCGACGAAGGCCTTTTTACCTTCGGCTTTCAGCGCGGCGAATTTGGCGTCAATACGGGTCATGCGGGAATCCTGTTGATTGATCGGGACGGGTTTGGCCGAAAGAGGGGCGAAAATCAATGCCCTGCTTGACGTTGCCCGTGCCCGCACCGTAGATGCGCGCGATACGCAATGCAGGAGGGCCGGTCATGGGCTTCAAAATGGGGATCGTGGGACTGCCCAACGTGGGCAAGTCGACGCTGTTCAACGCGCTGACGAAAACCGCCGCGGCGCAGGCGGCGAACTTTCCGTTCTGCACGATCGAGCCGAATGTGGGCGAGGTCAATGTGCCGGATCAACGTCTTGATACGCTTGCGGAAATTGCCAAATCCAAGCAGATCATCCCGACGCGGATGACCTTTGTGGATATCGCCGGATTGGTGAAGGGCGCAAGCCAAGGCGAGGGCTTGGGCAACCAGTTTCTGGCCAATATCCGCGAGGTGGACGCCATCGCCCATGTGCTGCGCTGTTTCGAGGATGGCGATGTGACCCACGTGGAGGGGCGCGTTGATCCGGTGGCCGATGCCGAGGTGATCGAGACCGAATTGATGCTGGCCGACCTGGAGAGCATCGAGAAGCGCCGTGCCGGCTTGGTGCGCAAGCTCAAGGGCAACGACAAGGAGGCGGTTCAGCAGGACCGTTTGCTGGCCGAGGCGCAGGCGATGCTGGAAGAGGGCAAGCCCGCCCGCATGGTCGAGGTGAGCGACGAGGACGCCAAGGCGTGGAAGGGTCTGCAACTTTTGACCACCAAGCCGATCTTGTATGTCTGCAACGTGGATGAAGGCAGCGCCGCGACGGGCAATGATTTCTCGGAAAAGGTCGAGGCCATGGCCGCCGAACAGGGCGCGGCCAGCGTGGTGATCTCAGCCCAGATCGAGGAAGAGATCAGCCAGTTGGATGCCGAGGAAGCCGTTGAATTTCTTGAGGAATTAGGGCTGTCCGAGGCGGGGCTTGACCGGTTGATCCGAACGGGGCACGACCTGTTGCAGCTTGAGACCTATTTCACCGTCGGCCCGAAAGAGGCCCGCGCCTGGACCATCAAGACCGGCACCACGGCCCCCAAGGCCGCAGGGGTGATCCATGGCGATTTCGAGAAGGGTTTCATCCGGGCCGAGACCATCGCCTATGACGATTTCGTCTCCTGCAACGGGGAGCAGGGCGCCAAGGAAGCGGGCAAGATGCGGGCCGAGGGCAAGACCTATGTCGTCAAGGATGGCGACGTTTTGCACTTCCTGTTCAACACCTGAGGCGGGGCGGGGTTAAGGGTTTCGCCGAATCATGCGCCATCCCCTTGGTTAACAGGGGGATGGGGTGAGTTTGGCCATGCTGTAACACGTCGGTATTCTGTCGGTATCGCGTCGGTGCCGGGGTATTTGGACCTGCGGGTTAACAGGGCGTGCGGGGCCGAGTTGTACGTTTCGTACGCAGGTTTTGTACATCTCGCGATGCGGAGCAATTCGACAAATCCTTCGCAGCGCCGTTTGCGGTTGGCCGTTCAGGGCGATCGAACCAAAGGCCCGTCCTGCGGGACCATCGCACGTCGCCATCGGGTCATTTTCATCATGGCAATCCCTACAGCAGGTGTCCAAGCAAACGTGCCACCAAGTATACAACGTAGACAATTTCAGCGGATATGCTTCCTTTGGAAATGGTGAAGAACCTCACGTGAGATGTACACCCCGGCAGAGCGCCGCTTGACCCGGATTATTCCGGTTTGTTTGAGACTGACGTTTGCAGGAACGGGGCACGAACCGAGTACGGTTTTCACCGGAAATGCGTCTTGTATTTCGTGGTAACATGATGGGTCGGTTCATTCTTGGCCTTTTCGACCGCATACCCGTAGTAGCCGGCAAGACCGAATATGCCCAAAGCGATAAGCAAATATGCCACCCCACCCGTGTTTCCGAGGGATATGATGCCACGGTAGTCGATGCTGCCGACAAAGGAGATGAATATCAACCGGGCGATCCACAATAACAATAGCACGCCGACAATCATCACCCATTGGCCAACAAACCCTTCAGCCGCGCCACCAAGCAATTCCGGAAGGATGGACCCGGCGATGTCCTTGCCGGACTCACTGAAGGGGCCGGACTCCAGTATAGAGCCTATCCCTTCGGAAAGGTCTTTCATCCCGGGTGCATCGTCCGACAGGCCGCGGGTCGTGCCCTCAAGGCGATCGAGGATGCCACTCGAAGGGTCATTCAACTGGGACTTATAAGAATCGACCTGAGCGTTGAGGCTGGTGCTCAGCGCATTGACTTCGGATTTGATCTCGGGATCCATGGAGGTTTCCTTGTCTATGCAAAATGGAGCGGTGGAGCGAGGTGTTTGCGACGACACCCTTTCCAAAAATCTATTGAGCACAATGGTTTTGGTCATTTTGCCATCGGGCTGCAAGCCAAGCAATTGGCAATTCCGAAGACCGGAAAATGACCCAAGTTTCGCCACAAATCGGTATTGGTTCCGGCGCGTGGATGGGTGCCGCCCCTGAGCCGCGCGAGTTGCGCTGGCAGGGCGTCAATCCGCTCAAGCTGCGAGGGCTTTTCGTCCGCGTGCGAAGTTGCGTTCAAGATGGTCCGAAGCTCTGTTCTTCAACGGCCACGGACTACCCAAGGCCGGAGCGTTGAACGATGAAAAATCGTTGCCAAAATCCGCGGGTCTTTACGGTCATTTCGGGAAATGTATACAATTTTTGAGATGTGATGTTGTGGTTTCAGAAATGGCATTTTTCGCCTTGTTTCCCTCAGGCTGTACCATTAAACGGGTCGACGGAGACGTGGCCGAGTGGTCGAAGGCGCTCCCCTGCTAAGGGAGTAGGCCCGGAAGGGTCTCGAGGGTTCGAATCCCTTCGTCTCCGCCATTACCCATACATTCACGAGTTAATCGCATGGGCCGGGATGTTGGGGCGTTTGTCTCAGCTTTCGGGTGCTTTGGCTTGTTGCCAGATTTCTTCGATCTGCGAGGATAGCAGCATGGGGTCGACCGGTTTGGTGATGACCGCGAGCGCGCCTTTTTGCAGTAGTTCCTGGGAAAAGGAGTCCTCGGCCTTGGCGGTCAGGAAGACGGCCGGCAGACCTGCGGCCTCGGGCTTTGCCGTCAGTTTGCGCCAGACATCTTCGCCGGACATATCGGGCATCATGACGTCCAGCAGCAATAGCTGTGGGTGGACGGACCCGACGGCGTCCACGGCCTCTTGCCCGCTGGCGAATTGATGTACGTCGAAGGATCCAACCGTTTCGAGGGCCATTTTGATGATGGTGCGGATATCGGCATCGTCATCGACGTGAAGTATTGTTTTCAATGGCTCGCTGGACACGACAGCCTCCTGATTGGGAGCGATTGGGAAGTCTAGGATGTTGGTAGAGGTCATATCGTCCCCGTCCTTCTTTTGCATGACGTTTGGGTTTGAATGACGAGGTGCGCCGGAACCCGGAACGAGAAGGTGCTACCTGCCCCGACTTCGGAGGTTACCCCGATCGGGTATTCGAGGCGTTGTAGAATCGCGGCGACGATGGCGAGGCCAAGGCCAGTGCCCGGACGTTTGCTGCCGTCACCGGCGCGGGCCTGCGAAAAGGGTTTGAACAACACTCTTTGCTGCTCCGGGGCAATGCCGGGGCCCTGATCCTTGACGGAGAAGACAATGCTGCCGTCGTCTTGGGCGATGCTGAATTTCACGGTGCCGCCTTTTGGCGAGTACTTGATGGCGTTCGAGGCGAAATTGGTGATGACCTGACCCACGCGATCAGCATTGCCAAGCACCGTGGCAGTGGTCAAGCTATTGTCGATTTCAAGCGTGACCTCTTGCTCGGCGGCAATCCCCGACACAAGTTCCACCGTGTCGCGCAGGCACTGAACAAGGTCCATCCCGTTGATCGAGAAGTCCATCTTGTTGCATTTGATTTTTTCGAAATCAAGAATGTCGTTCACGATCGACAGGAGGCGGTCGGTATTGCGCGATGCGATATCGACCACGCCATGGGTTTTATCGTCAAGCTTGGAGATAACGCCGGCCTTCAGCAACCGCAGGGCGCCGTGGATGGAGGTGAGCGGTGTGCGCAACTCATGGCTGACTGTGGAGACCGTTTGAAGTTTGGCGTTTTCGAGGGATTTACGCTCGGTCAGGTCGCGCACGGCGGAGACAAAGAAGCCGCCTTCGCCCGCGATGGTGACGAGCTTTGTGGTCACTTCGATTGGCCCGGTGGGGAAGGTCAGTTCAACCGTCAGTTCGGTTTGGCTTCCGTCCAGAAGCGCGGCTGTTTTCCGGTGGAACGCGTCGACATCGAATGTGGCGACGGTATCGCAGATGGTTTTGGCCGACGCGTCTTGAAGGCTCCAGCCGACGCGGTTGCGCGCGGCGCGGTTCAGGTAGCGGATGCGAAGCGTTTCGCAGCAGTAGACGAAAACCTCGTGCTGCAAATCTTCGAGCACAGCTTCGAGAAATGAGGGATCTGCGGATTGTTTTGACGGCGGAGCTGTCACAACATCCAAGTGGCTTGGACTCTTAACTTTCTGTCGCATCGTTACCTTTCCGAACCTCGGATTTCATCCGAACTATACACTAAAAAAACCATGTGATGGTCATTGGGCTGGATAGTGGAATTCTTGGGGCACGCCCCCTTTGCCGTTAAAATTGCAAGCGGTCGTCATGCCGCGATCTCCAGTTCATCGGTATTGTTCGGAATGGAGATGGTGAACGTGCTGCCGCGGCCCAGGTTACTTTCGACGTCGATCGTGCCGCCGTGTAATGCGATGATTTCCCGTGTGATGGCGAGCCCAAGTCCCGTGCCGGAATTGCGCCGTGTCACGGAGGCGTCGACCTGTACGAATTGGTCGAAGATCTGTTCGAAGTCCTCGGCAGAGATACCGCAGCCTGTGTCGCGTACCGTGATGCGGACGTGGCTTTCGTCCTGTTCGGACGAGATGTGGATGCCGCCGCTCTCGGTGAATTTGATCGCGTTGCCCACCACGTTGATCAAGGCTTGTCTGAGGCGCTTGGGGTCTGCGACCATGGGCACCGCGGCGACGTCGGTTTGCAGAGTGAGGCCTTTTTCCGCGGCCTTGATTTCAAGCCCTGTGGTGACGGTTTTCACCAGGTCTTTGAGATCGAGGGGCTCGGGGTGCAGTTTTATCTTCTCGGCTTCCAGCTGGGCGCGATCCAGAATGTCGTTGATGAGATTCAACAAGTGATCGCTGGACGTCGTGATACGGTTCGACATGGAGGCGACTTCGGAGTGCAATTCGGCGAGGGCGCGTTTGCGGGTCTCGACAGCGCAACCGGGGGTCATGGCCTGTTCGAGGGCCTTGTAACTGCGCAGGACCGATAGGTTTTCAAGGAAACGGGCATAGCCGATGACAGAGGTCAGCGGCGTGCGCAGTTCGTGGCTGATGATGTTGAGGAAGTTGTTCTTGGCCTGGTTGGCGGCCTCGGCCCGCTCCTGGGCTTGTTTGAGTTCGGTGACATCAACCCGGAAGCCCACGGTGTTGCCTTCCGGTGACCGTGTTTCCGCGACCTTCAGCCAACGTCCGTCTGCCAATTTCTGCTCGACCGGTTCGGTGGGGTTTCTGTGGGCCGCGAGGCGTTCCTTGAGCCATTCTTCCTCGCGGCCGATGGCGTCGCTGTATTGTCCGGCTTTCAGGCCTGCGCGCAGGATGTTTTCGAAGGTATTGCCGGGAAAGATCGCATCGTGGGTCAGATTGTAATAGCTTGCGTATTTGTCGTTGGCGAAGACGAGGCGATCGTCTTGGTCATAGAGGGCGAAGCCGTCGTCGATGGAATTGATCGCTGAGCGCAGTTGATTTTCGACAAGCCTTTTGGATTTGTACATCGTCCAAAGCGCCAGCAGCAGAAAGCCGATCACGGAGCAGGTCACGGCGGACAGCGCCCAGACCAAAGTGGAGGCGTTGACCTCTTTTGGCCAACCGTCGCTTGGTACAAGGCCGATTTGCCAGGCTTTGGAGCCGATTGGCAGACTGCGCAGCACCGGGCCTTGGTCGAACACATCGGCATTGCCGTAAAGAAGGCCAGCGGGATTGGAGTTTGAATCCAGCTTGCGTATGGCGATATCGAGATGCTCGGCGCCGTGGTCTTTGAGGGTCTGGGACAGGAGTTTCTCGCGGTCGATGATCACCGAGATCACGCCGGACGAGGGGCTGGCATCGGTCCCGTCGCCCTCGACGAAATATGCGGACCGTTGAATGAACGCGGTTCCCCCCTGTACCAGGTCAATCGGGCCTACAAGCGTGGTTATGCCGCTTTTCAGGACATGGTCGATGCCATCAATCTGGCTGGGCAGATTGCGGTAATCGACGCCGAGCACAGGTTTGTTGCCTTCAAGGGGGTATATCCGGTCGACGATGTATCCACTGGAGAGCCCGACATTGATCACCGACGGCGAGGGTTCGACCAAAGGTGCCACAAGGTCTTGGTATTCCGATTGGCTCAGGTTCGGTTGCCGTTCGATGACGGCCCTGATCGCTTGAGCGATGACGTCGAACTGGATCAGTTGGCGTTGCAGGGATCGCCCGGCCATTTCGGCATGGCTTTCGGTGTCTTGGATTGCCTCTTGTCGTGCATCCGCCAAAAGGTAGGAATTGACCCTGTTCGCCACGAAGGTGGTCAGCAACAGCGTCAGCGCAATCGTGACGACGAGCGCGATTGGAAAGTCGCGCGGTTTCAACACCCTGATAAGACTGTCCTTTCGTCCACCCACTTGTGCGCCCTTTCTTGCGTCGTGTCCTGTATCGTCATGGTGGCCGCTGATAACCACGCCGCCGGTATCGCTCATATGTCCGAGAGTTCTTGTTCCAGGCGGTCGAGGAAACTGTTGATCTCCGCATCCAACTGGCTGATGTCTTCGGCTGTCAAAACGTCTTTTGGCGCCTTCAAGATGCGCATTTCCAGCGCATACGCCTGTGTTCCAATGTCAGGTAGACCGAGGCTTCCGGCGATGCCGCTGATGCGGTGCGCGTCGGCTTCGATCACGGCGAGCGCGTCGCTCATGCTGCTGTGACCGGCGCGCGCATTGGCCCAGGCGGTTTCCATCCTGCAAATGCGTTCATCCAGCCCTGCGCAAAAGGAGTCCCGCAGGGCGCGAAGCGTGTTGGACAGGCTCGCGTTGGTCACCTCCTGTGGGGTCGCCATGGTTTGGCTGTCTTGGGTCATGCGATGGCCTTTTGAATGAAATCGTCGTCACGGTGATCCAAGTCTCTTGCGGTGCTGCGCGCGCGGCTGATGAGGGTGGTCGGGCATTGCAACGGGATAAAGCGCGCGCGGACCGGTTCGCCGATGCGCAGGCTGGGAAGGGTCATGCCGATGGCGTCATACCGTGTGCGGAGTTTGGCAAGCTCGGCATCGAGAGTCTGTTCGAGGCGCGTTTGGTCTGTGTGAGTCTGATTGAGAAGAAGCGCCACGATGTCGCCCTTCCCGGGACAGACGAGCATATGAGGCGTACCCGAAAGCGCCTTGGAAATGGCAAGCGCCAGATCGCTGAGCAAATCGGCATAATAGGCCGGGTCCAACATGCGATAGTAGCTTTCGGCCATCGGGATGTGAAAGCCGATGGCGCAGCTGTGGCGCAGGCGCATGTTGCCTTCCTTCAGCAGGAAGTTTTCCATCGAAACCATGCGAATGGCGCTTTCCACGTCGTCGAGGAAAACCTCGCTGTCGAACCCAGAGGAGCCAAATCGCGTGGCTTCCTGCTTGAGCAGCCGGTCGTGGAGCAACCGGGCCTGTGCGCGCTCGGCCAGAATGGATTTCGCCATTTCGAGCCGCAGTTTCAATTCCACGCTGTCCAGCGGTTTGGTGATAAAGTCATTGGCCCCGGCGATAAAGGCCGAGTCCACCGACGCCTTGTCGGTCAGGGCCGAGATCATGATGATCGGTGTCGCCTGATGGTGCGGAATGGCGCGCAGCTTGCGCACGACTTCGATGCCGTCCATTGGCACCATTCGAATGTCGACCAGAAAGCAGTCGAACGGGTGATCCTCCTTCGCTACCCGGTCAAGGGCCTCGGCGCCGCTGTGGGCGGTTTCGAAATCGGTGAAGCCAAGGTCGGCAAGCCGTGTCTTCAGCAGATCGCAGAAGAGTCGTTCATCGTCTATCGCCAGAATGCGCATCGTTTCCCAGCCCCGGGCAATTCAAAGTTCTCGCTCTGATTGTTCACGGTTAAATCGGGCGAAAATGTGGCGTTAGACCGCAAAAGGGCGAAAAT
>DATFKJ010000431.1:0-3325 GCA_035268705.1 Roseovarius sp.
ACGCCATCGGCATCAAGCGCGGCTTCATGACCACCGTACACAGCTTTACCGGCGACCAACCCACGCTGGATACCGCGCACAAGGATCTTTACCGCGCTCGCGCGGCCTCGCTCAACATGATCCCGACGACCACCGGGGCCGCCCGCGCCGTGGGCCTCGTCCTCCCGGAACTGGCGGGTAAACTCGATGGCACGGCCATCCGCGTCCCGACCCCCAACGTCAGCGCCGTGGACCTGACTTTTGAGGCCGGACGCGAAACCACGGCCGAAGAAATCAACGACATCATCGCCAAGGCCACCCAAGGCCCCCTTGCCGGCGTTCTCGATCTTACTGGCCGCGAACTTGTCTCGTCCGATTTCAACCACAACCCGGCCAGTTCAGTCTTTGCCACGGATCAGACCCGCGTCATGGACGACGGCACGATGTGCCGCATTCTCAGCTGGTATGATAACGAATGGGGCTTTTCGAACCGCATGGCCGACACGGCGGCGGTCATGGGAACATTGCGCCGCCCGACCACGGCAGGAAACGCGGCGGAAAAACCAACCCGCGCACCAGAATACACCTGAACGGAAAGGGCCGCCTTGCGCGGCCCTGCTTACCGGAACTTGTCCAAAAGCGCTGCACGGACGGGGGGCGTGACAAACTTGCTGATGTCCCCCTCCAGCCGGGCGATTTCCTTGACCAGCTTGCTGGCAATCGCCTGATGGTTGGCATCGGCCATCAGGAAAACCGTTTCGACCGAGTCATCAAGCGCCCGGTTCATCCCGACCATCTGGAACTCGTACTCGAAATCCGTGACCGCCCGCAGGCCACGCACGATTAATTGTGCGCCCACATCATGGGCGCAATCAATCAACAGGTTCTCAAAGGGGTGCGCGACGATCTCGGTGCCGGTCTGTTCGCTCAGTTTGGCACATTCGGTTTCGATCATCGCGACCCGCTCTTCAAGGGTGAACAAAGGCCCCTTGTCACGGTTGATCGCCACGCCGATCACCAACCTGTCCACCAATATCGCGGCGCGACGGATGATGTCGATATGCCCCAAGGTGATGGGATCGAAAGTGCCGGGGTAAAGGCCAATACGCATGGGGCGGCTCCGTAAATTCTGTCACCGCCCACGCAACAATATTGCACCGCAGAATGCAAGCAACTGACCACCTGCCCGTCTCAGGATTCGGCCATTTTCTCCCACCGGCCCGAGGCCTCGGACCAATACTGCGCCTGACATCCCGCCCCCGTCAGCGCTTTCCACTGGTTGCGCGCCACCTGCACGGCGGCCTCGTCATTGCCGTCAAACAGCACGCAAACCCGCTCAAGCGCCTGCACCTCCTCAGGGGCCACCTCGGCCCCGTCCACTGTCATCAGGCACACCGCGGCATTCGGCATCGCCGCCTCGGTCGTCAGTAAAATCGGCTGCTCGGCCTCGTGCGGCTGGCCTGCACGGCCATGCGGCAAAAACCCTTCCTCGGCCCCCAGCCACAGCTTTTCATCCAGCCAATCCATGCGCGCGGCCTCGCGCCCTCGCACCGCAACGCGCCAGCCTGCCCCGCGTGCCTTGTCCAGCAGCATCGGCAGCGTCACCTCCAAGGGTTTGCGCGTCAGGTGATAGAAAAAGGCCGCGCCCATGCTCCTTAGCCCTCAAAGCGATCCGCGACCAATCGGTTGAGCGCCATCACGCCCCAGCCCGACGCGCCCTTGGGCGCATAGGTGGTCTCGGATTTGACACTGGCCACACCCGCAATGTCCAGATGCATCCACGGGACATCATCTTTCACGAACCGCTTGAGGAACTGCGCCGCGGTGATCGACCCCGCTGGCCGTCCGCCCACGTTCTTCATATCCGCGATGTCGGATTTCAGCATATCGTCATAGGCTTGGCCCATGGGCATACGCCACGCGCCCTCGCCCTCGGCCTCCGCCGCCTTGAGGAAATGCCCCGCGAATGCGTCGTCGTTGCTGAACACGCCCGCATTTTCATGGCCCAGACCGATAATGATCGCGCCCGTGAGCGTGGCCAGATCGACGATGCCGGCGGGCTTGTAATGCTCCTGCGCGTACCACAGCACATCAGCCAACACCAAACGGCCTTCGGCATCGGTGTTGATCACTTCGATCGTGTCGCCCTTCATCGAGGTCACGACATCGCCGGGCCGCGTCGCGCGATCCGACGGCATGTTCTCGACAAGGCCCACCAGCCCCACGACATTGGCCTTGGCCCCACGCAGGGCCAGCGTTTTCATCGCGCCACAGACGACACCCGCGCCGCCCATGTCCATGGTCATGTCTTCCATGCCCGCCGCAGGCTTGAGGCTGATGCCGCCGGTGTCGAAAACAACGCCTTTGCCGACCAAAGCCAAGGGGGCGGCATCTTTCTCGCCGCCATTCCACTCCATGATCGCCAGTTTCGAGGGGCTGGCACTGCCATGTCCCACGCTCAGAAGCGAGCCCATGCCAAGCTCTTCCATCTCGGCCTCGTCCAGAACCTTGATCGTCAGGCCAGTGTCGGAAAGCGCCTCGATCCGCGAGGCGAATTCGGTCGTGGTCAGGTAATTCGCCGGCTCGCTGATCAGGTCGCGGGTGAAGAAAACGCCCTCGGCCACGGCGCGCAGCGGCGTGAATTTCTCCTCGGCCTCGTCGGGGTTGTTCGTCATCACCGTAACGGCGCCCGCCTCTTCGACCGGCGCGGTCTTGCGCGCGGTGAAGGCGTACGCGCGCAACGCCACCCCAAGCGCCAGTTCCGCCACCCGGCGCAGCGACCCTGCCATCAACAGAAGCGACCCGTCGCCCTTGATCTTGCCAAGGGCCACACCGGCCTTGCGCGCCTCCTCGACCGTTGCCCGACGCGGCAAACAGACCACATCAACTGCCTCGGCGACCATGCCCGTGGGCATCGTCAGGCTCTTGACCTGCCCGGGCTTCATCTTGGCCCAGGTCTCGCTTTCGGCCAGACGCTTGACCGCACCTCGGGTCAGGCGGTTGACCCGACGCGCCGAGATATCCAGCTTTCCGTCGGGGCTGACGATGATCGCCACCCGGCCCTCGGCTTTGGCGATTGCGTCATTGTCGGTTTCCTTGAAATTCACTGCGACCGGTGTCGTCATCTTCTGCCTCCTTGCATCTATTGCCCGGAGTCCTAGCGCGTGCGGCCAGCATTGACCAGTTAGCAGTTTTCCCCCGCCTCCAATTCCGATAAGTTACTTGGCAAGACTGCTGCCTTTGGGGGGAAATGTGACCAGATTCGACAGGTATATGCTGTCGCAATTCATGGTGTTGTTCGGGTTTTTTGCGCTTATTCTGGTGTCGATCTTCTGGATCAACAAAG
>DATFKJ010000432.1:0-11458 GCA_035268705.1 Roseovarius sp.
GGCGAGGCCTTGCAATGCGGATCCGTTCGGATCAGCCCTGACGGGCTTTGAACCGACGCTGTGTCTTGTTGATGACATAGACGCGGCCTTTGCGGCGCACGACCCGGCAGTCACGGTGCCGGTTTTTCAGCGAGCGGAGCGAGTTCTTGACCTTCATGGTCTTCTCCTACTTTGTCGCGGCGCGGGCCAGCGCCTTGGGTTACGGGCGTTCCGCGTGAAAAGCGAAACAGTGAATTCATGGTGGGCGATACTAGGTTCGAACTAGTGACCCCTTCGATGTCAACGAAGTGCTCTACCACTGAGCTAATCGCCCATGAATACCTTTGCGGACCTGCCCCAACGAATAGGGGCGCGGAAATCCGCGCCAGTAGGCCGGGTCTATAAAAGGAGTCGGCGGGGGGATCAAGGGCTTTTAGAAACACATTTTCAGTCTATGATGCAATGCAACAGGAGAGACGGATGCCAAAGGCGGCTTTTCATCTGACGCACCCCGAACGGCGGACCAGCAGTTTGGTCTTTGCCTCGCCCCATAGCGGGCGGGATTACGCGTGGTCGTTCCTTCGCAAGACGGCGCTGGACCAGCATCAGGTGCGGTCATCTGAAGATGCCTTTGTGGACCAGTTGTTCGAGGCGGCGCCGCGCTTTGGTGCGCCTTTGTTGAAGGCCGGGGCACCGCGTGCCTTTGTGGATTTGAACCGGAGTGAGGATGAGCTTGACCCGGCGCTGATCGAAGGGGTGCGCAAGGCCGGACACAATCCGCGCATTGCCTCGGGTTTGGGGGTGATCCCGCGAGTGGTGGCCAACGGGCGGCCGATTTATCGCGGAAAACTTCAGCGCGCGGAGGCGGAGCGGCGGATCGAGACCTATTGGCGGCCCTACCACGAGGCGCTGTCGGGACAGTTGGATCAAGCGCACCTGATGTTCGGGCAGTCGGTCCTGATTGATTGCCATTCGATGCCGCATGAGGCGATGGATTCGGTGGTGCGCATGGGGGCCAAGCGGCCCGATGTCGTCTTGGGTGACAGGTTCGGTGCGGCGGCCAGTGACGAGGTGGTCAGCCGGATCGAAGCGGCCTTTCAGGCGGCGGGGCTTGTCGTGGTGCGCAACACGCCCTTTGCCGGGGCCTATATCACGCAGCAATATGGCCGCCCGTCGCGCAACCGTCATGCGGTGCAGGTCGAGATTGACCGTGCGCTTTACATGAACGAGCAATTGATCCGCCCGAACGGCAACTTCGAGAACTTCAAACGGCTGATCGAAGGGGTCATTGCAGACTTGACCGATATCGGCCGTCCGAAAGCGGCGCCCTTGGCGGCGGAGTAAGTGCCTTAGCCTTTCGGCAGCAACCACGCATCAAGATAGACCGAAAGCCGCTCTGGCAGCGGCATTTCATTGTTTATGGTGCAAAAGTCGAGTGCCAGCGCTTGGATGGCGAAAGCCTGTATGCCTTCGCCCAGAAGCCCGGCGGAGATGTCTTTGCGGAAGGGGGCGTTTTCGAGAATTTTCGAAAACACCTCGTCTTGCCGGGCGAAGGCGAGGGCGATGGGGCCGATGTTGTCCTTCGCGGCGGCGCCCGAGTGGCGCAGGATCACGTCGAACACGTAGCGTTCGCAGCGCATGAAATCGAGTAGCGGCATGATGAGGTCGAGCAGGGCGTCGACACTATCGGGTGTCGGGGCATTTTCGGCGCGGTCGAGGAAGGCGTCCATCTCGGCGCCGATCAGGATTTCCATCAACGCGTCCTTGTCATGGAAATGAGCAAAGAACGTGCCCTTGGCCACACCGGCCCGTTTGACCACCTCTTGGGTGCGCAGGCCTTCGTAGCCGACCTCGGCAATGATCTGTTGCGCGGCCTCAAGCAGGCGGGCGCGGGTTTTCAGGGTGCGAGGTTGCATTTTGGTCATGGGGCAGGAATCGCATAAATTTTGACCCGGGTCAAATTAGGAATTGACTTTGGTCAGGTCTTGCAGCATATAAAATGACCATGGTCAATAAATGGAGCGACTCATGGAACGCAAACGGATTTTCATTCTCGATGGACACCCGGCCCGGAATACCCTGTCACAGGCTTTGGCGGCGGCCTATGCCGAGGCTGCACAGGCCGAGGGGCATGAGGTGCGCGTGGCGCATCTGAGCGACTTGGTGTTCGATATGGATTACGAACAGGCGGGATACGCGACGTCAAAGCCTCTGGAGCCCGCGTTGGAACAGGTCATGGGCGATATCGAGTGGTGCGAACATCTGGTGATGGTGGCCCCGATGTGGTGGGGGAGCCTGCCTGCGAAGCTGAAGGGGCTGTTCGACCGGGCGTTCCTGCCGGGGCGGGCCTTTGATACGCGGAACCTGTCAAAGATCGGGATGCCGGCGCCGATGCTGAGCGGTCGGACCGCGCGGGTGATCGTGACCTCGGACACGCCGGGGTGGTTCCTTTGGCTGCGCCATGGCAACGCGATGATCCGGCAGATCCGCGGGCAGATCCTTGGGTTCGTAGGGATCAAGCCGGCGCGGGTGTCTTATTTTGCCGGGGCCAGCCACCCGAAGGCGGGGCAAGTGGACCGCTGGTTGGACCGGATTGCGGGGCTTGGGGCGCGGGCGGTGTGACGGGGGCGCTGTTGCGCCTGTTGTGACGCCTTTGGCGGGGGGTGCTGTCAAGGGCTAAAAGGTATATGGATCATAGTATTAATCCCTTTGGACGCTCTGCGATACAGCATTCTATCCACATATAAGTTGCAGGCTTAATCGTGGTTTTACTTTCCGGTAGAGTGAGCTGAAGGTGTGAAAGAAATGCTTCCCGAATTGAGAAGCCTCATCCAGCTCATTCGATTTGAATTTATTTGCCTGATCGGGCTAAGATCCATGGTCATGGTGGTTTGCCGCGCCCGCCAACGGTAGCCCAATGCACTGTGTGGGCTGTTTTGGTGTGCTACGCTCGCCGCTCGGAAAGGATTTCGACCAATAAACGCGAAAGAATTTGAGGGGCTTCTTCATGCGCTAGATGCCCTAGTCTGGGGAAACTCGTGAGTTCACAATTCGCAATGCTTGCGGCGGCGGTCCTGGCGGTTTCAGGTGGCACCGCGCGATCGCGCGCTCCAGTTATGAAATGGCACGGCGTTTCAAGGCGGTCGAGGCGGCCAAGCAATGGGTCGATTTGCCATTGCGCCATCATTTGTAGCGTAGCTTCAACATGGTCACGGTCAGAGATGAGACGTGCATAAAGGCTCAACCCATGGTCATCCAACTGCGATCCAGTGCTTTCGATAATGCGTCTTGCGCGCTCGACCTGTAGTTTTTGGCCGGCGAAGAGATATGACGTAAGAGGGTTCAGGGCCAGAAATTTCGCCATAATCGGGAACAGCCACCCGGCGATGCCCTGAAAATTTCCGAGGGCTGGGTTCAAGCCAATGATGATGTCCGGGCGAGTTGCAATGGGCATGGTTTCTGAAAGGCGAAGCCCAATGGCCGCGCCCGCCGAATGCCCGATAATGGCGCGCAGTTTCCAAGCTTTGGCCTCGCAAAGGGCGGCGATGTCTTCGGCCATTGGATCAAGGCCGCAGCGGCGCAAAGAACCTGCCCGGGTAAACCCCTGACCGGGTAGGTCCAGTGCCACGACGTGATGGGTTTTTGCAAGATACGGCAGAATATCACGCCAACTGTGTGTGGAGGCTCCCGCACCATGGAGTAAAAGGAGCGTCGGACCCGTGCCCATCTCTTGGATGTGCCATTTGTGCGGCCTGACGCTTAGGCGCTTTGAGGTCTCATGGTTCGGCCATGACGGAAGGTCGCGTGCCCAATCCATGCGCTACGCATCCAGCACTTGATCAATTGCCTTGGACAGGCGCTGTGCATCGGCGCGAGGAAGGGCGATGCAGTCCACGCCAAGGGCTTGTGCCAAAGAGGCGGCTTCGGGGCTGGAGCGCGGCGCTGTGTCGATGACACAGCCTTGCAAGGTGAACATGCGTAAATGCGCGGCCCTGCTTTGCGCATCGCTTTGCGCTTGGACGCGGTTAGACGTTCGGTCTAGCGCGATATTGGCGCGACCGTCAGTCAGCAGCGCGAACGCGGGGCTGAGCCCGCGATCACGCGATTGGGCGGCCAACTGCGCTGCCGTCTCAAGTCCTGCGGCAAGAGGCGTTCCCCCGCCCCCCGGAAGAGCAGCAAGACGGCGCTTGGCCTGTACAAGCGACCTTGTCGGGGGGAGCAGGGTTTCGGCAGTGGTTCCACGGAACGCGACCAAGGCCACGTGATCGCGACGCGCATAGGCTTGACCCAAAAGAAGCTCGACCGCGCCTTTTGCCTCAGCCAAGCGGGCCATTGCGGCTGAACCTGAGGCATCAACAATGAAAACCACCAACCTGTCCGAGCGGTCCTCAAAGCGGCGCAAGCGAATATCGGACGGATAGATCGTGACGCGGGAATGGGCGTGTTTGGGGCGCAACGCTTGCCATGGTACAGCCGCGCGCAAGGTGGCGATCACGTCGATCCGGGCGCGCCCATCGGGATGACCGGGGCGTGACGGGAGCGGGCGGCCAGTGCGGTTGCCGCGCCGCCGCGAACCTGCCCCGCCGCCTGATGCAGGTTTCGTGCTGCGTGACTTGGCCGTCACTCGATCCAGAAGGCCATCCGGAAGCAGGGCGGCCACGGCTGCGATCAACATCTCGTCGGGCAGGGCCTCGGGGTGGTCCGTTGCTCCATCGGTGTCCGCGTCGGTATCGGTTTGTGCCTCTGGCTCTGCGGGTTGGTCGGCCTCGTGCGGATCCTGCGGAAGCGTTGTGGCACGCGCAGGATAGACCAGTTCGGTAGCTTCGGTCAGGTGTGCCTCACTCACCTGCATTGCATGATCGAGTGAGGCAAGGGCGCGTGCGGCTGCAATGGCCAGCAGTGGGGCTCGCAAACTGTCGATCCCGAAACGCGCGCCAAGAACGGTGAGGCTTTCAAAGGCCTCCTGTGGCACAGCGATTTGCGGCAGGCGCTTTTGCGCGGCCTCTATATCAGCAGGGGCGGGAAGGGAAACTGACGCCTCCGACCAACGCAGCCCAGTCAGGTCTATGTGAAACGCAAGCCGGTCAAGTAGAGCGGCGGGCGCTTGTTCCTCGGGACCGGCCCCTTCATCAAGCAGAACAAGGGAGTGACTATGCCCGCAATCCAGAATTTGCCCAAGCCGAACCGCAAGCCCGGGGGAACAGCGTTCAGCCATGGGTATAACAAGCATACCGGGCCTATCCGAAAGACCAGCATCATGCACCATACGCCCCTCGGCTAGCGAGGCAGAGATGTTCAGACCCCCGAAAAGCTGTGTGTCCGTGACGCTTGGATGAACCCGGTGTTTTGGGCCGGGAAGTTTGGCCAAAGCCGCTTCGGCGGATTGGCGAACCGGGCCAGCCCGGGCGCGGATCGTCAGACCTTTCAATGTGTCGGTGTCCACAGCGAGCGCCGCCATGGCCCGCATGGCGCGCGCCCATGGATGAGGCGTGTCGCCTGTCATCCGAGCACCTCCGACACGGCCCGACTCACACGTGCGGTGGACCCTGCCTCATCAAGCGGATCGCGCCGCAAGCGGTGGCTCAGGGCGATCGGGGCGATGGCGGAGAGGTGATCGCGGGTCACTTGATCTGTGTCTTCAAACGCCGCAAAGGCGCGCGCAGCCCGCAAAAGCGTGAGTTCACCGCGCAAGCCGTCTGCGCCAAGGGTCAGGCACAACTGCGCGCAGGCGCGCAATATGCCATCATCGGAGGAGATGTTTGGAAGCGCGCTGCGCGCGGTCAGGATCTTGTCGCACAGCTTGGCATCTTCCGCCTGCCAATGGGTCATAAAATTATCGGTATCAGTTTCGAACGCATGGCGACGGCGGATCACTTCGATCCGGTCATCTATGTTGTCCGGCGAGGTTACCTCGACCGACAGACCGAACCGGTCCAAGAGTTGTGGGCGCAACTCGCCTTCTTCGGGGTTGCCGGAACCGACCAGAACAAAGCGGGCATCATGGCGTATTGAAAGGCCTTCACGTTCAACCGCGTTCTGGCCCGATTGGGCAACATCAAGCAAAAGGTCGACGATGTGATCCTCAAGAAGATTGACCTCGTCAATATAAAGATAACCGCGGTTTGCGCGCGCCAGCAAACCCGGTTCAAAAGCTTTTTTCCCCTGTGTTAAGGCGCGTTCGATATCCAGCGCGCCTGTGACGCGGTCTTCGGTTACGCCAAGGGGCAGGTCGATCATCGGCGTGGGGCGTTCTGTCACCTCTAGGTCGCTGACGCTGGCCCACTCTGGGCAATCCGCTTGGTTTGCAGAGTTCACCGGGCAGCCCCGCACGGCGCGAATAGGTGGCAGCAAGGCGGCAAGGGCGCGTACGGCTGTGGATTTCCCGGTGCCGCGGTCTCCAAAAACCAGAACGCCGCCGATGCCGGGATCAATTGCGGTTAGGGTCATTGCGCGCTTCATCTGGTCTTGGCCGACGATGGCGGAGAATGGAAAAGGGGTCTTCATGTGGTGATGTCCAGCTTGGAAAGGGGGCTTTGCCCATGCCATGTGCCACGATCGCTAAGTATCCGGAAACGGGCGTAAAGTTCCTCGCGGAACCAATCGCCGTCACGCACCGCTTGGATGGCGCGGGCATGCGGGCCGCTGGAACGGGCAAAATCTGCCATGCTTTGGCTGTCGGGCCAGATGGAAAAGGTGATTTGGTGCAAAAGTGGCACTTCGCCGATACCAATTTTGAAGGCGACATTTTTGTCGCTGCCGATGACGGTACTGATATCAGGGACGCGCTGCCAAAAGCGCAACGCCTTGACGGGGCGAATTGTGGCTCGGGTCAATGCGGCGAGCGGCCCTTCAGGTTGAGGGCCTTCGGGTGCAAACGGATTGACCCCCGACCACCGACCGCGTGCAGAGACCGGGGCAAGAAATATGGTCCAGCTTTCCAAAGCTTTGGAAAGATAACGGCGAAAGACCGGGGCGTTTTGGGTTTGGTCCTGAGCGGTTTCATGATCAGGCCATGTCGCGATAATGGCATAGACGGCGGTGTTGGGAATGGGGGTGAAACCCTCCCCGGTACCGGAGCCGCAAAGTTTCCAGAATCCGATGCCGGGCACGCGTGGTAAAGCCAGCCGGGCCGCCCCCATCATTCCGAATGACCAGAGCCGTGACAGCCCCGGCGAAAAACGGAAAAAAGTTATGCTTACGGTTTGGATGCCGTACCTCCTCGAATACCGTCATTTAAGACTGACATGCATTGCGCCCTTGTGAAAGAGTATATTGCCCGATTGTAAATTAAACTAGACATGTATAGCATTGAGTCATGTTGACACGTCTTGATCCGGACCTGAAGCAAAAGGCAAGTGAGGCCGTGACGCCCCGTGCGGTCGTCATCGGGGCGGGATTGGGCGGTTTGGCCTCGGCGATGCGGTTGGGCGCGCGTGGCTACAATGTAATTGTTTTGGATCGGCTAGAGGGTCCCGGCGGGCGTGGATCGGCGATTTGGGAAAATGGCCATCGCTTTGATCTTGGACCGACGATTGTGACCGTGCCACAGGTTTTTCGCGCTTTGTGGCAGGCCTGCGGGCGCGATTTCGATGCTGACGTCGATCTGCGTGCTCTTGATCCATTTTATGAAATACGCTGGCCTGATGGCAGCCGTTTCGCGGCTCGGCAAGACAGTAATGCCATGCGCAAGGAGGTTGCGCGGCTCTCGCCCGGAGACGTGCAGGGCTATGACCGGTTTTTGAAAGACAGCGAAAAGCGCTATTGGTTTGGATTCGAAGATTTGGGGCGGCGCACTATGCATCGTTTCCCCGATCTGTTGAAGGTCTTGCCCAAGTTCGCGTGGCTCCGCGCCGATCGCTCGGTCTATGGCCATGCGGCACGGCGTGTGAAGGACGAGCGCCTGCGCATGGCGTTGTCGTTCCATCCTTTGTTCATCGGTGGAGACCCTTTCAACGTTACGTCGATGTACACGCTTGTCAGCCATTTGGAAAAAGAGTTCGGCGTGCATTATGCCATGGGCGGGGTGGATGCCATTGCGCGGGCCATGGTCAAGGTGATCGAAGATCAGGGCGGGCAGGTCATTCAGAACGCAGAGGTTGACGAAATCCTTTTGGAAAAGGATTGCGCGCGCGGCGTGCGCTTAACCACTGGCGAGATACTGACGGCGTCTGTCGTTGTATCGAATGCTGACGCCGGTCACACCTATGACCGGTTGTTACGCAACTCCCCCCGCAAGCGGTGGACACCGGCAAAGGTAAAGCGTGCCCGATGGTCGATGGGCCTTTTCGTTTGGTATTTTGGCACACGAGGCACCAAGGGAATGTGGCCCGATGCCGGGCATCACACGATCCTGAATGGTCCGCGCTACAAGGGACTGGTGCGCGACATTTTCATCAAAGGGCATTTGGCCGATGACATGAGTCTTTATGTCCATCGACCCAGTGTGACCGATCCAAGCGTTGCGCCCCCGGACGGGGATACCTTTTATGCCCTCAGCCCGGTGCCGCATCTGGGCCATGACAATCCTGTGGATTGGGAGGCAACGGCAGAGACGTATCGTCAGAAGGTGCAGGCGATCTTGGAAAAGCAGCTTTTGCCAGGACTGGGCGATCATCTTTCGGCCTCGACGGTTTTCACCCCTGAAACCTTCCGAGACCGGTATCTAAGCCCGCATGGCGCCGGGTTCTCGATTGAACCTCGTATTTTGCAAAGCGCTTGGTTCCGGCCCCATAACGTCAGCGAAGAGGCGCAGGGCCTGTATCTGGTTGGGGCAGGGACGCATCCGGGGGCAGGCCTGCCCGGTGTGATTTCAAGTGCTGAAGTTCTGGACAGCTTGGTGCCCGACCCGGCGACGGTGCCGCGCGGATGATTGCGCCCGAGGATATGGCGCATTGCGAAGCAGCGATCCGGCATGGGTCGTGGTCCTTCCATGCTGCCTCGCGCTTATTGCCGGTTCATGTACGGGATCCGGCCTTGGCGCTTTATGCCTTTTGCCGCTTGGCGGATGACGCGGTGGATCTACAACGCGAGAAGGCCAGTGCCGTTTTGCGCCTGCACGAGCGGCTGGACCAGGCGTATGCCGGGAAACCACGAAATGCTCCGGCGGATCGGGCCTTTACCGCCATTATCGAGAGCTATGAAATGCCGCGCGCCTTGCCAGAGGCCTTGTTGGAGGGCTTGGCATGGGATGCGATGGAACAAAGATACAAAACCCTGTCAGAGCTCAGGGCCTACTCTGCGCGTGTTGCCTCGGCTGTAGGGGCGATGATGTGTGTCTTGATGCGTGTGCGCGACCCGAATGCCTTGGCGCGCGCCTGTGATTTGGGTGTTGCGATGCAATTGACGAATATCGCCCGCGACGTCGGCGAGGATGCTCGGGAAGGGCGGCTTTACCTGCCGACCGAATGGATGGAGGAGACGGGGCTTGCCCCCGAGGCTTTCCTTGAATCGCCGCGTGCGACGCCCGTTGTGGCGCAATTGGTCAAGCGGCTCTTGCGCGAGGCGGATGATCTTTATCTTCGTTCCGAGTCTGGGATCAGCGCCTTGCCAGCGTCTTGCCGCCCCGGCATTTTTGCGGCGCGCTATATATATGCAGGTATTGGTGGGCGTCTGCGCAGAATGGGATACGATTCTATTTCAGCGCGGGCGCGTACCGGTGGTGCGCAAAAGCTGGGATGGCTATGCCTTTCGGGCCTACGCACGGCGGCCAGTGTCGTGACGCCACACTCGCCGGTGATCTTTGCGCGCCCTCTGCCGGAAACCGCCTTTCTGGTCGAAGCTGCCGCCGAAGATACCGCGCCGGTCAACGACTGGAGTGACACGCTTTATGAAGCCATGGCGGGCCTGAAAGCCCAGGATGCCGCCCGTCTTCAAGCGTTGAAGCATTCGTCTGGACAGGTTAGGACACCCGTATGATCTGGGTTTACTTCGTGATTTTCTTGGCGGCGTGTTTCGCCGCCGGCAGCACCGGAGGGCTTTTCCCGCCGGGGCTATGGTACGAACGTTTAAATAAACCCAGTTGGACGCCGCCTAATTGGTTGTTCCCGGTGGCTTGGACGACGCTTTATTTGTGCATGGCAGCAGCGGGCGCGCGCGCGGCGATCAGTCCGGACAATGGCTTGGCCATGGCGCTTTGGGCTTTGCAGATCGCCTTGAACGGGTTGTGGACACCTGTGTTTTTCGGGCTGCGAAACATGCGCCTTGGCCTGATCGTGCTTATGGCGCTTTGGGCGTCTGTCGCGGCGAGCATGGCGGCGCTTTGGATGGTGGATTGGGTGGCGGGCCTCTTGTTCGTGCCATATCTGGTATGGGTGACCGTTGCGGGGGCTTTGAACCTGTCAGTTATCCGCTTGAACGCTGATGCGGCACGCAAGCAATCCGAAGGCTAAAACCTTACGTAAAACTGTTGTTTGAAAGGTGGCCGCGTGGTTCGGACCATGGCCTAACGCGAGTCTTCAAACCGCCAGTTTTCGCGGCGCGGGACACGGACGGCCAGCATGGGCTTCAATAGTGGTGAGCGGAAGCGCTTTAGATCAAGCGCCTCGTGCACACCAATCGTTTCCTCCCCGTCAATTTTGGTTTTCACCGCAGCGCGGGAGTAAAATGGCGCATCCAACATGCTTTGGACTTGGTGTGGTTGAAACCCTTTGTCCGCGCGTATTTCGCGGCGGAGCGCCCAAAGGCTGCGTTTGAGGGGGATTTTAGGGGGAGGTTTGATACTGCGGGCATGGCCGCAGTCATCAAATTTAACGCCAACCCCAAGGCCTGTGCCATCCAGTCGCGTGGCATCATAAAAACAGGTGCTCCCGCGCCCGGTGGGGAAGCGGCCCCATGTCCAATAGCTGAAGTCCTGTTCAAGCGCGCGCGTGCCAAAATTGGCGTCGAAATAGCCGTGGCCGTTCCATTGCCAGCCTTGGGCGTCAAGGTCGACATCGATGGCGCATGTCGGTGCAAAGGGCCGCCAAATATGCGCGCCATCCTCGGTCAGGGGGAGTTCTACCCCAGTCAGGGCTGTGGGCCTTACCCGGATTTTGCCGCGCACCCGTGACACCAAGGGAGGTGAGCCGATTTCATTCACCGAGATTACCAATTCTTCACCTGTCCAGTTGAGCGAGGATGGTCCAACGGTAAAACTGTCAGAGGTCTGCCGCAGGGCGGTACGGCCCCTGTCTGTCATGGTAAAGCGCCCGCCGGGTCCGTAAGTCGCGACGTTAATACAAACATGATTTTCAGGCGCGCGGCGCCCAGACCACGCATACCAAGGAGAAAAGACCGAACCGATGAAGGCGATGACGCTTATGGATCGCCCGCAAGTTTCACTGATCCCGTCGATGTACCACCACGCGTAACCGTTCGGCGGGACGGCGACATTGAAGTTCGGTCGCTCAAGATCGCCTCGGCCGCGTGCTTGGCGGAGAGGGTCACCATCGGCACGCCCGCCCCCGGGTGTGTCCCCCCACCGGCCAGATAGAGCCCCCTG